>NZ_DASVUE010000165.1:0-4022 GCF_036387215.1 Allosphingosinicella sp.
CAGGGCGACGATGCGCTGGTCGACGTCGTCCACGCCGGCGCGGACCTCGGTCATTGTGGTGCAGTCCTGGGGATCCCGGATGTCGCTCATGCGCGCCCCTTGCCCGCTCGACCTTGACCTCCGCAAGCCCCTCCGCTAGGCGCGCGCCACGCAATTGGCCCCGCACGTCCGGTGAAGTGGTGGCCCTGCCCTGAGTTCTTCAGAAGTAGCGCGGTTCCGGGCACGACACAGAAACGCAATTGGAGTGAACATATGTCGAAGCGCACCAGCGCCAAGTACAAGCTTGACCGCCGCATGGGCGAAAACGTCTTCGGTCGCCCGAAGAGCCCAGTTAATCGTCGCGAATATGGTCCCGGCCAGCACGGCCAGCGCCGCAAGGGCAAGATGTCGGACTTCGGCATCCAGCTGCGCGCCAAGCAGAAGCTGAAGGGCTATTACGGCGACGTCACCGAGAAGCAGTTCAAGCAGACCTTCCAGCAGGCCAGCCGAATGAAGGGCGACGCCTCGCAGAACCTCATTGGCCTGCTCGAGCGCCGGCTCGACATGGTCGTCTATCGCGCCAAGTTCGCGCCGACCATCTGGGCGGCCCGGCAGCTCGTCAGCCACGGCCACATCCGCGTCAACGGCGTCAAGTGCAACATCGCGTCGCGCCGCGTGAACGTCGGCGACGAGATCAGCCTCGGCTCCAAGGCGCAGGAAATGGCGCTGGTGATGGAAGCGCAGGGCCTCGCCGAGCGCGAGATCCCCGACTACGTCGCCCCCGACGGCACCGCCAAGGTGACCTTCACCCGCGTTCCGACGCTGGACGAAGTGCCCTACCCGGTCCGGATGGAGCCGAACCTCGTCGTCGAGTTCTACTCGCGCTAATTGCGGTTGAGCACCGGCTGTCCCGTATGCGCGGGACAGCCCTTGGCTGCGGAAGTTGTTGTACGAGCGTCGAAAATTTCCTGAGGCGGACAAGCCGCACTGGTGCGCCCAGGCGATTTGTGCTAGCAGGGAATCAGGATCAGATAGAGAGGATTGGCAGATGCGAGTGCTTCTGAGTGTTTCGATGGCTTTGGCTATGGTCTCGACGCCCGCATTTGCTGCGGACAAGCCGAAGGACAAGAAGATCTGCAAGCGCACCGATGAGGGCCGGACCGGCACCCATCTGAGCGGCCAGTCGCGGATCTGCAGGACCGCCTCCGAGTGGAGGGCGCTCGAAGACAGCATCGACGCGGATCTGCGCAGGGTCTCCGACAAGGTGAGCTACGATGCCGGATCTTCCTCTCCTGCATCGGGCCCGTCGCCGACCGCGCCCAATTAAGGGCAGCGACACGCAACACGCTTTGAGGGCGGGACCGGCAAAGTCGGTCCCGCCCTTTTGCATTTCGTGGCCGCTGGGGCGGAGGGCGAAGCTACTCTCGCTTGCGAGCCCTGCGCTCCGGTGCCAATGGCTCCTCCTCCCGCACTGATCAGGAGGTCCAATTGCATCCCTCGGCTTTGCTTCGCCTGTCGCCGCTGCTCCTGATCGCCGCCTGCGCGCAAACGCCGGGGCCGCGGACCGCCGCCGCTCCGCCCGCAATTTCCGAAGCGACGCTGACGACTTTGACCCAGATCCTGTCTTCGGACGCGTTCGAGGGGCGTGCGCCCACCACTGCGGGCGAGGAGAAGACGGTCCAGCTGATCGCCGACCGGTTCCGCAAGGCGGGGCTCCAGCCGGGCAATAACGGCAGCTGGTACCAGAATGTGCCGCTGGTCGAGACGACCGCGAGCCCGAGTTCCCTCCGGATCACCGGCGGTTCGAAGCCCCTCGTCTTCAGCTACCGCACGGACATGGTCGCCAACACCTACCAGGTCCAGCCGAAGGTCAGCCTCGACAATAGCGAGATCGTCTTCGTCGGCTACGGCATCAACGCGCCCGAGCGCGGCTGGAACGATTATGCGGGCCTCGACGTGCGCGGGAAAACGGTGATCATCCTCGTCAACGATCCCGACTGGCAGAACGAGACGCTGCAGGGGCCGTTCAACGGCAAGGCGATGACCTATTACGGGCGCTGGACGTACAAATATGAGGAAGCGGCGAAGCAGGGCGCCGCCGCAGCCTTCATCGTCCACGACACCGCCCCCGCATCCTATGGCTGGAACGTCGTGCAATCCTCCTGGACCGGCGCCCAGTACAATATGGACGACCCGGGCGGCCATGCCGATCAGTCGAAGGTGATCGGCTGGCTCACCAACGATGCCGCAAAGCAGCTGTTCGCCGCTTCGGGCAAGGACCTGGCCACCCTTTCGGCGGCTGCCAAGCAGCCGGGCTTCCGGGCAGTGCCGCTCGGCCAGAAGGCATCGATCTCGCTTTCGAACCAGATCAAGCGCCAGGCATCGCGTAACGTGATCGGCATCTTGCCCGGCAAGTCGCGCCCGAACGAATATGTGATCTACACCGCCCATTGGGACCATCTCGGCCGCTGCGATGCCGATCCGAGCGGCGACGACATCTGCAACGGCGCGGTCGACAATGCGAGCGGCACCGCCGGCCTCGTGGCGCTGGCGGAGGCGCATGCCAAAGCTGGCCCGGCCGAGCGTTCGATCATCTTCCTTGCGGTGACGGCGGAGGAATCGGGGCTGCTCGGCTCCAGATATTATGCCGAGAACCCGATCTACCCGCTCGCCCAGACGGTCGGCGGCGCCAATATGGACAGCCTCAGCCTTGCCGGCGACTTCCGGGACTTCGTCGCGATCGGCAGCGGCAAGTCCGAGCTCGACGCCTACCTTCAGCGGGCGATCGCGCCCATGAACCTCACCCTCAAGCCCGAGCCGTCCCCACAGGCGGGTTATTATTACCGCTCCGACCATTTCAGCCTGGCGCGCAAGGGCGTGCCGATGATCTATGCCAAGGGCGGCGAGGATCTGGTGAACGGCGGCACGAGCGCCGGGGCCGCCTGGGCGGCAGACTATCGCGCCAAGCGGTACCACAGCCCGAATGACGAGTATGATATCGACTGGAACTGGGCCGGCGCGATCCGCGAGCTGCAGATCTATTATGGCGTCGGCCGAGCGCTTGCCGACGGACGGGCCTGGCCCAACTGGAACAAGGGCGACGAATTCCGCGGCATCCGCGACCGCTCGCGCGCCGGAAAGTGACTGCACGCCAGCCGCCGGAATGGGCGGAGCACCAGTGGGTCTGGATCGGCTTTCCGAGCCACGAGGACCTTTGGCAGGACGACCTCGAGGCGGGGCGCGAGGAGGTCGTCGCCTTCGCTCGCGCCGTTCATGCCGAGGGTGCGGGCGAGGAAGTCCGCCTCGTCGCGGCTGATCCCGCCTCGGCACGCGTCGCGCACCGGATGGCGCCCTGGGTAACTGTGGTGCAGGAGCCGTTCGGCGACATCTGGCTTCGGGATACGGGGCCGATCATGCTCAAGGATCGCGGCGTGCCCACGGCCGCAAGCTTCCGCTTCAACGGCTGGGGCGGGAAATATGACCTCGAAGGCGACGACACGATCGGCATCCGCCTCGGCGAGACTGCGGACCTCGAGACCACCCGCTATAACTGGATCCTGGAAGGCGGCGCGATCGACGTCGACGGCACCGGCCTCCTCGTCACCACCGAACAATGCCTCCTCAACCCGAACCGGAACCCCGCGCTCGGCCGAAGGGAGGTCGAGGCGCGGCTCCGGCACGACCTGGGGGCGGAGCGCGTGCTCTGGCTCGGAGAGGGCCTCCTCAACGACCATACCGATGGCCATGTCGACAACCTCGCCCGCTTCGTCGGGGAAGGCCGGATCGCCATTCCCGTCGCCGCGGGCCCGGACGATCCGAACGCCGAAGTCTACGCCGACGCACGAGCCCGCGCAGAAATCTTCGGGCTGGAGGTGGTCCCCCTCCCCTCGCCCGGGCTGGTCACGCGCGATGACGAGATCATTCCCGCTTCCTATATGAACTTCTACATCGGCAACGCCGCCGTCGTGGTCCCACTCTACGGCGCGCCCAACGATGACGCCGCCGTCAAGGCGATCGGAGCGCTGTTCCCGGGCCGCAAGGCA
>NZ_DASVUE010000166.1:0-8675 GCF_036387215.1 Allosphingosinicella sp.
CGCGCTTCCTTACCGTCGTTGCATAGACGAACGCGCAGTCGGCGACCGCGTCGGCGACGCTGCCGAAGATCTGCGCCCGCTCGAGCACAATATCCGCGCCCGATGCCGCCGGCCCGGCCGCCGAATTGGGCCAGCCGTCCCGGGGATCGACGAGGCGCAGGTCCGCAAGCCCGAAGTTCAGCATCGCCCGCGCCGCCTTCCCGATATTCTCTCCTAGCTGCGGGCGGACGAGAACGATCGCGGGGCTCCGGAGTGGTGCCTTGAGAAACGCTTCGGCTTCGCTCGGCTGGGTGTCCCGACTTCGCTCGACACGAGCAGGTACTTGGCGATCCACATTCTCCGTTCGCCCCGAGCGAAGTCGAGGGGCCCTGTCGAGCGAAGCCGAGACCCTTCCAGCGCGCTCGTGCGGCGGAACGGCAGCTTCGCTCAGCCTGCTCCAATTGCCGGCAATCAGGGCTTCCTTCTTCGCCCTCGACCAATTCTTGATGCGGAGCTCGGCCTCAAGCGCTTCACCTCGAGTGGGGAATTCCTCAGCCCATACGAATTCCAGCGGGCGCTTGTCATAAGTGTAGCCCTTGATTGCGCCGGTCTGGTGCTCGGCTACGCGACGGTCCAGGTCATCCGTATGCCCGGTATAATAGACGCCGTTCGACAGGCGGAGGATGTAGGTCCAGAACGGCATAGGTTTCGGCTCTCGGCTTCGCTCGACCGGGTGTCTCGACTTCGCTCGACACGAACGGTGATTGATCAGATCGTATCGTCAGTCTCGCCCACCGCCCCGGCAAAGGCCTGGAAGTCGCTGGCTTCGCTGAAATCTTTGTAGACGGAGGCAAAGCGGATGTAGGCGACGGTGTCGACGGCCTTGAGCCCCTCCATCACCATCTCGCCGATGCGCGTGGAAGAGACCTCGCTTTCGCCGCTTACCTCGAGCTGGCGCTGGATCGAGGAGACGAGCCTGTCGATCCGCTCCTGCGGCACCGGGCGCTTGCGAAGCGCGGTCGATACGGAGCGTTCGAGCTTCGAGCGGTCGAACGGCTCGCGGCGCTCTCCGGATTTGACGACGGTCAGCTCGCGCAGCTGGACGCGCTCGAAGGTCGTGAAGCGCGCGCCGCAATCCTCGCACTGGCGGCGGCGGCGGATCGAGGCGCCGTCCTCGGTCGGGCGGCTGTCCTTAACCTGGCTGGCTTCGTGCGAGCAGAAAGGGCAGCGCAATTAATTCTCCGGATAGATAGGGAAGCGAGCGCACAGCTCCCGAACCCGCCGCTTCACGCCGGCTTCCACCTCGCCATTGCCGTCATGCCCGTTGGCGCGAAGGCCGTCGAGCACGTCGGCGATCATGTCGGCGATGTCGCGGAATTCCTGGACGCCGAAGCCGCGGGTGGTGCCTGCGGGCGAGCCGACGCGGATGCCGCTCGTCTTCAAGGGCGGCAGCGGATCGAAGGGAACGCCGTTCTTGTTGCAGGTGATCGCCGAGCGCTCGAGCGCCTCGTCCGCATCCTTGCCGGTGATGCCGAGCGGGCCGAGATCGACCAGTGCCAAGTGCGTGTCGGTGCCGCCGGCGACGAGAGCCGCGCCCCGCTCCTGAAGGCGGCCGGCAAGCGCCTTGGCATTGGCGATGACGGCGCGGGCGTAGGTCTTGAATTCGGGCCGAAGCGCTTCCCCGAACGCGATCGCCTTTGCGGCGATGACGTGCATCAGCGGCCCGCCCTGAAGGCCCGGGAACACCGCCGAATTGATCTTCTTGGCGATCGCCTCGTCGTCGGTCAGCACCATGCCTCCGCGCGGGCCGCGGAGCGTCTTGTGCGTGGTGGTGGTGACGACATGGGCGTGGCCGAACGGGGAGGGGTGCTCGCCCGCGGCGACGAGGCCGGCGAAATGGGCCATGTCGACCAGGAAGGTCGCGCCCACTTCATCGGCAATGGCGCGGAAGCGGGCGAAATCGAGGTGGCGGGGATAGGCGGAGCCGCCGGCGATGATCAAAGTCGGCTTGTGCTCGCGGGCGAGCGCTTGGACCTGGTCGAAGTCGACGAGATGATCCTCGCGCCGGACGCCATATTGGACGGCGTTGAACCACTTGCCCGACATCGCCGGCTTGGCGCCGTGCGTCAGGTGGCCGCCGGCATCGAGCGACATGCCGAGGATCGTGTCCCCCGGCTTCGTCAGCGCCAGCATCACCGCGCCGTTGGCCTGCGCGCCCGAATGCGGCTGGACGTTGGCGAAGCCGCAGCCGAACAGCTGCTTCGCCCGCTCGATCGCCAGCGTCTCGACCGAGTCCGAAGGTGCGCAGCCCTGATAGTAGCGGCGGCCGGGATAGCCTTCCGCATATTTGTTGGTGAGGACCGAGCCTTGCGCCTCGAGAACCGCCCGGGAGACGATATTCTCGGATGCGATCAGCTCGATCTGGTTCTGCTGCCGGTCGAGCTCCGCCGCGATCGCCTCCGCGACGGCGCTGTCGGTGGTGCCGACCGGATCGGTGAAGAAACCGGCCGGCTGCACGTCGTGGAGATCGTTGGCTGCGCGGCTGCTCATGCGGGTTCCTTCGCGAAATGGGGATTGGACAGCTTCTCGACCCGCCGCTGGTGCCGCCCCTCGCCGTAGGAGGCGGCGAGGAAGACGTCGATGCAGGTCTTCGCCATTTCGATGCCGATCAGCCGAGCGCCCATGGCGAGCACGTTTGCATCGTTATGCTCCCGCGCCAGCCGGGCCGAGAGCGGCTCGGAGACGAGCGCGCAGCGGCAATCGGGGTGGCGGTTGACGGCGATCGAGATGCCGATCCCGGAGCCGCAGAGGGCGATGCCACGATCCGCATCGCCCGACGCGACGGCATCGGCGAGCTTGTAGCCGTAATCCGGATAATCGACCGATTCGATCCCGCCGGGGCCGAGATCGAACACCTCGTGGCCGAGGTCCTGAAGGTGGGCGACCAGTGCCGCCTTCATCTCGATCGCGGCATGATCGGAAGCAATGGCAATGCGCTCGGCCACGCCGTCGGCTCCATGGTGAATGGGAGCCTGTTCCTTAGGGGAGCGGCGCCGCGAGCGCCACCACAGATTGCAGCCTCAGGCCGCCAGCCGCATCTCCAGGCGGTCCCAGATTTCCATCAGCGCGGAGGCGAGTTCGCGCATCATCTCTTCGCTGTGCGCCGGGCCCGGCGTGAAGCGGAGGCGCTCGGTGCCGCGGGGAACGGTCGGGAAATTGATCGGCTGAACGTAGACGCCGTATTCGGCGAGAAGGATGTCGCTGATCCGCTTCGCCTTCACCGGATCGCCGACCATCAGCGGCACGATGTGGGTGGTGGAGGGCATCACCGGCAGCTGCGCATCGGCGAAGATCCGCTTCAGCGTCGCCGCCGAGGCCTGCTGCGCCTCGCGCTCGGCGGACGAGGCCTTGAGGTGCCTGACGCTCGCCAGCGCCCCCGCCACCAGCACCGGCGACAGCGAGGTGGTGAAGATGAAGCCCGGCGCGTAGCTCCGGACGACATCGACGATGTTGCGGTCCGCGGCGATATAGCCGCCCATCACTCCGAAGGCTTTGCCGAGCGTGCCCTCGATGATCGTCACCCGGTGCGCCACGTCGTCGCGCTCGGAGATGCCGCCGCCGCGGGCGCCGTACATGCCGACGGCGTGGACCTCGTCGAGATAGGTGATGGCGCCGTAGCGGTCGGCGAGGTCGCAGATCGCCGCGATCGGGGCGACGTCCCCGTCCATCGAATAAACGCTTTCGAAGGCGATGAGCTTCGGCGCATCGGCCGGCGCGGCCGCGAGCAGCTCCTCGAGATGATTGAGATCGTTGTGCCGGAAGACCTGCTTCTCGCAGCCCGAATTGCGGATGCCCGCGATCATCGACGCGTGGTTCAATTCGTCCGAAAAGATGACGCAACGGGGCAGCAGCTTGCCGAGCGTCGAGAGCGTCGCCTCGTTCGAGATATAGCCCGAGGTGAAGAGCAGGGCCGCTTCCTTGCCGTGGAGGTCGGCAAGCTCAGCCTCGAGCGCGATGTGGTAATGCGTGTTGCCGCCGATGTTGCGCGTGCCGCCGGAGCCCGCGCCGACATCGTGCAGCGCCTCTTCCATCGCCGCCACGACGTCCGGATGCTGGCCCATGGCGAGATAGTCGTTGGAGCACCAGACGGTGACCGGCTTCGGCCCATTATGGCCGGCAAAGCAGCGCGCGTTCGGATAGCTGCCCTTGTTGCGGAGGATATCGATGAAGACGCGATAGCGCCCCTCGGCGTGCAGCCGGTCGATAGCCTGCGCGAAGATGCGTTGATAATCCAAAGGTCTTCCCCGTCGGTCCCGGCGCCCATAACGGAAAGCAGGTGCGCAAGGCCAGTGAAAACGGCTCGCATCAAGCGCGGCGGCCGCTCCCTTCCACGAGCGTGAGGCCGTAGCGGCGGAGGCCTTCGCGATACGCTTCCAGCCGCGGATCCCACCCGGTGAAGAAAGCGAGGCCTGCACCCGGCTCCTCCGGCCACGCCGTCTCCCGCGTCAGCCAGGCGGTGCGGCGGGCGATCCCTTCCTTGCCGTCCACGAAGGCGAGTGGGCGCGGGGAGGCGGCGGCGAGCTCCTCATCGACGAGCGGGAAATGGGTGCAGGCGAGCACGATCGTGTCGATCCGGTCGCCGCCCGGCTGAGACAGCAATCCATCGAGGCTCCTGCGATAGCCTTCGAGGTCCTGCGTCTCGCCTCTGAGCTTCCCCTCGGCCAGATCGACCAGCTCGGCCGAGCCGTGGCGGAGGACGGTGCAGTCGGCCGCGAATTCGGCGCTGAGGCGGTCCACATAAGGCTGCCGGACGGTCGCCTCGGTCCCGAGCACGCCGATCACCCGGCTCCTCGATCGCTCGGCGGCGGGCTTGATGGCAGGCACGGTGCCGACGATGGGAAGGTCGAGCGCCGCCCGCACCGGCGCAAGCGCGATCGTCGAGGCGGTGTTGCAGGCGATGACGATCAGCTCCGGATCGAACCTTTCGGCGAGCCGCCCGAGCAAGGCCGGCACCCGCGCCGCGATCTCCGCCTCGGTCTTTGTGCCATATGGATAGCCGGCGCTGTCTGCGACATAAATGATTGGAGCATTTGGAATAAGTGCCCGGATCGGCCGCAGCACCGAAAGCCCGCCGACGCCGGAATCCAAGATGAGGAGTGGGCGCGGCGGCGTCATCGAAGGTGATTTAGCGGCCCGGGACGCGGCGGCAAGGCGGCTCGGCGCACTGATCCAAATTGTTGCGTGATCGTACTGGTTTGCTAGGTTGCCGAGCCAGGGGGATGACCGGTGAGCCTTGAACTGCTGGCCGCGCCGCTGCTTTCGCTGTTGGTCGGCTATCTGCTGGGATCGATCCCTTTTGGCGTGCTGCTGACGCGGATGGCGGGCGCGGGCGATCTGCGCAGCGTCGGCTCCGGCAATATCGGCGCGACCAACGTGCTCCGCACCGGCCGCAAGGGGCTGGCGGCGCTGACTCTGGTCCTCGATGGAGCGAAGGGCGCTGCAGCGGTGATCATCGTCCGCGCGGTCTGGCCGGGCAGCGAGGGGCTGGCGGCGGTCGGAGCCTTGCTGGGCCACCTCTACCCGGTCTGGATCGGCTTCAAGGGCGGAAAGGGCGTCGCGACCTTCTTCGGCATCATGGCCGCCCTCCACTGGGAATCCTCGATCGGCTATGCCGTCGTGTGGCTCGGCGTTCTTGCGCTGACCCGTTATTCGTCGGTCGCGGGCATGTCGGCGGCTTTGCTTGCGCCGGTCGCCGCCGCGGTGCTCGGCCGCTTCGATCTCAGCCTGCTCTATCTCGGCTTCGGCCTGTTGATCTTCTGGAAGCACCGGGCGAACCTCGAACGCCTTTTCGCCGGCACGGAACCGCGCGTCGGCTCTTCGAAAGAAAGCGACTGAGCTTGGCCTCCGACGATCAGATCGCGCGGCTTCGCCTGATCCGGTCGGACAATATCGGCCCCGTCACCTATTTCCAGCTGCTCGCCCGCTTCGGCTCCGCAACCGCGGCGATCGAGGCAATACCCGATCTCGCCGCGCGCGGCGGCGGCAGGGCGCCGAAGCTTGCGCCGCGGACGGCGGTGGAGCGGGAGATCGAGCGGGTGGCGGAGCTTGGCGCCCGCTACCTGTTCCTCGGCCAGGGGCTTTATCCGCCGCTTCTTGCCGAGCTCGAGACCGCGCCGCCCGCACTCGTGGTAAAGGGCCAGCTCTCGCTGCTCGACAAGCCCGCAATCGCGATGGTCGGCGCCCGCAATGCCTCCGCCGCCGCCTGTCGGTTCGCGCGGACTCTGGCGCAGGATCTCGGCAATGCCGGCGCAGTGATCGTCTCAGGCCTCGCCCGCGGGATCGACACCGCGGCGCATGACGGGTCGCTCGACACCGGCACCATCGCCGTCATCGCCGGCGGCATCGACGTCGCCTATCCGCCGGAGAATGAGGAAAGGCAGCAGGCGATCTCGGAACGCGGCCTGCTGATCGCCGAGCAGCCGCCGGGGGTCGAGCCGCGGGCGCGACACTTCCCCTACCGCAACCGCATCATTGCAGGGCTCGCGCACGGCACCGTGGTGGTCGAGGCCGCCCCCAATTCCGGCTCCCTCATCACCGCCCGCTACGCCACCGAATCCGGCCGGGAGGTGATGGCGGTGCCAGGCTCCCCGCTCGATCCCCGCGCCCGCGGCTGCAACCAGCTGATCCGCGAGGGCGCCACCTTGGTGCAGAATGCGGAGGACGTGCTCGAGGCGATCCGCCCCTTCAAGCTCCGCCCGCTTGCGCAGAAGGGGCTGGACTATACCGCTCCCGCCGCCTCCGCGGACGCCGAGGAAGCGGATCGCCGCACCGTGGTCGATCTGCTCAGTCCCACCTCCGTCCCGGTCGACGAGATCATCCGCCAGTCGGGCCTCGCACCGGCAGTCGTCCAGACCGTTCTGCTCGAGCTCGAGCTCGCCGGGCGGCTGGAGCGGCATGCGGGCGGCAAGGTGAGCCTCGCCGCCTGAAGCTCCGGCTCGCTGGAACCAATCTCGCTTGGGCACGCTTTTGGAGGCGCCGGGGCGAGAAGGAAGTCGTGCATGAAAGCAATGGATTATAGGGGTCCATACCGGGTCCGCGTCGAAGAGAAGCCGATGCCGAAGATCGAGCATCCGCGCGACGCGATCGTCAAGGTGACCCGCTCGTGCATCTGCGGCTCGGACCTCCACCTCTATCACGGCATGGTGCCCGATTGCCGCGTCGGAACGACCTTCGGCCACGAATTCACAGGCATAGTCGAGGAGCTCGGCTCCGAAGTCACCAACCTCAAGGTCGGCGATCAGGTGCTCGTCCCCTTCAACATCGCCTGCGGCCAGTGTCATTTCTGCAAGCAGGGCCTCTACGGCAATTGCCACGAGAACAATCCTCAGGCCACCGCGGTCGGCGGCATTTACGGCTATTCGCACACGGCCGGCGGCTATGACGGCGGCCAGGCGCAATATGTGCGCGTGCCCTACGCCGATTTCGGACCCACCGTCGTTCCCGAGTGGATGGACCTGGACGATGCGGTCCTCCTCACCGACGTCGTCCCGACCGGCTACCAGGCGGCGGAAATGGGCGGCATCCAGAAGGGCGACACCGTGCTGGTGCTTGGCGCCGGTCCGGTCGGCCTCCTTGCCGCCCGCTCGGCCTGGCTGTTCGGCGCCGGCCGGGTGATCGTGATCGACCATATCGACTACCGGCTCGAATTCGCGCGCACCTACTGCCCCGCGGAGGTCTACAATTTTAAGGAACTGGACGACGTCGTCGTGTTCATGAAGAAGACCACCGACGGCCTCGGCGTCGATGTCGCGATCGATGCCGTCGGCGGCGATGCGAAGGGCAATTTCCTCCAGACGTTGTTCGGCACGAAGCTGAAGCTGGAAGCCGGCAACGCCATTCCGGCGCATTGGGCGATCAATTCGGTGAAGAAGGGCGGCATCGTCTCGATCGTCGGCGTCTACGGCCCGACCGGCAACATGATCCCGCTCGGCAACGTCGTGAACAAGGGTCTGACGATCCGCGCCAATCAGGCGGCGGTGAAGCGCCACGTGCCAAAGCTCATCGAGCATGTGAAGGAGGGGCGGCTGAACCCCAAGGGGATCATCACCCACAGGGTGCCGCTGGAGGATGTCGCCGACGCCTATCACCTATTCTCGGCGAAGCTCGACAATTGCATCAAGCCGGTGCTGATGCCCAATGGCTGAGGGAACGAACATGATCGAGCAACGCACCCGCATCGCCAGCGCCAACACGCCGATCGACCCGCGGAGCGTGGTCGGCTGGGGCGTCGATGCCAATCCGGAGAACGATCCCACCTACCCCTATCGCGACCGCTCGGCCGACGAGGGGCTCACCAAGGACTGGCAGCGGCCGCCGCAGCAGCAAAGCGACGTCGAGATACTGCACTCGATCGAGCATGTGCGGACGCCCGCCGTGTTCGGCACCTCGACTCCGCCCAGCGGCATCAGCGGAATGATCCGCCGGCTCGCCTTCCGCTGGAGCGAATCCAACTGGCTTCACTGGCTGCTGCTGATGGGCGCCGACCGCATCAATGTCGTCGAGGGCGTGGTGGAGGATCTCGGCCGCGGCAAGGTCCCGAACATCCCGGCCGAAATGGGCGCCCGGGCGGAATGGCGGCACAACAAGAAGGGCTTCGCGACGAAGACGCTTGTGGTTGCCGCCGTCACTGTCGGCCT
>NZ_DASVUE010000167.1:0-8747 GCF_036387215.1 Allosphingosinicella sp.
GAACCAGTAAGCAGCCGGCGGCGTTCGAGGGGGCATGATGCTGATCGATTTCCTGATGAACGTCTCCGCGGCCGCTTCGGGCGGCGCCGGTGGGCTCGGCGGCATCTGGGACGCGATCGTCACCGATTTCGCCAAGCTCGGGGAGCCGGCGGCCTGGGTCGTGTTCGGCCAGGTGCTGATGATCGACATCATGCTTGCCGGCGACAATGCGATCATCGTCGGGGCGCTCGCGGCGGGCCTGCCGGCCGATCAGCGCCGCAAGGTCATCATGATCGGCATCCTTGCCGCTCTGGTGCTCCGGATCATCTTCGCCCTTCTGGTCACCCAGCTGATGCAGATCGTCGGCCTCATCTTCGCGGGCGGGATCCTGCTCCTTTGGGTGTCCTGGAAGATGTACCGCGAGCTTCGCCACAGCGGCGAATCGCACGGATCGCCCGAGATCGAGGGCGACGAGCATGCCGGCCTCCGCCCGGCGAAGAGCTTCGCCGGCGCCGCTTGGGCGGTCGCGGTCGCGGACGTTTCGATGAGCCTCGACAACGTGTTGGCCGTCGCGGGCGCCGCCCGGGAGCATCCGGGCATCCTCGTCATCGGCCTGCTGCTCTCCGTGGCGTTGATGGGGATCGCCGCCAACATCCTCGCCAAATATATCGAGCGCTATCGCTGGATCGCCTGGGTCGGGCTCGTCATCATCCTCTGGGTCGCCGGCAAGATGATCTACGACGGCTTCATCGATCCGAAGGTTGGGCTCACCACCCTCTTCGCCTGACCTTTCAGGGGATCAGGATCGTCGATCCCGTGGTCTTCCGATCCTCGAGCGCCCGGTGCGCGTCGGCGGCTTTGATGAGCGGGTAGCGGGCGCCGATCTTCACCTCGACTGACCCCGACTGGATCATCTCGAACAGCCGCGCGGCCGACGCCCGCATTTCCTCGGCCGTCGCGATATAGTCGAAGAGGGTCGGCCGGGTGACGAAGATCGAGCCGGTCCTGAGCAGGTCCAGCGCCGTGAACGGCGGTACCGGCCCGGAGGCGTTGCCGAACGTGACGAGCAGGCCGCGCCGGGTGATCGAGCCGAGCGAAGCCTCCCAGCTTGCAGCACCCACGCCGTCAAGCACTACCGATGCGCCCTTGCCCGAAGTGATCGCCCTCACCTCCCCCGCAAGCTCTTCCATCGGGCAGCAGAGCGCATGATCCGCGCCTAAGGCTTTCACGATCTCGGCCTTCCTGCTGTTTCCGGCATGGCCGATCACGGTGGCGCCGAGCGCCTTCAGCCATTGCACCAGGATCGATCCGACGCCGCCCGCGGCCGCGTGGACGAGCACCGTCTCCCCCGCCTCCACCCGGGCGCAGCGTTCGATCAGGAACTCGGCCGTGCAGCCCTTGAGCAGGATGGCGGCGGCGTCTTCGGAGCCGATCTCGTCCGGAAGCTTCACCACCCGGTCCGCGGGGATCGCCCGGTGAGTCGCATAGGAGCCGAGCGGCCCCGAGAAATATCCGACCCGGTTCCCCTCCCGCAGCCCCTCCACGCCCGCTCCGACCGCCTCGACCACTCCCGCCGCCTCGTTCCCGATCCCCGACGGCAAGGGCAGCGGGTAGAGCCCGGAGCGGTGATAGGTATCGATGAAGTTGACTCCCACCGCCTCATGCCGGATCACCACTTCGCCCTCGCCGGGCCGCGGTGGATCGATCATCTCCGCCGCGAGCACCTCCGGGCCGCCAGTCTCGCGAAGGCAGAAGCGGAATGGGTCAACCATCGAACCTTCCTCCTGAAAGCGCCGGCCACGCCCACCATGTGCCAACCGCATAGGCGATTCCGTAGACGAGAACGATTAATGAGCTCCAGATCGTGAAGGCCGAGACCTCGCCCCCGTGGAGCGCAAGCGCTGGGATCAGCACCAGTCCGCGCAGCAGGTAAACCGCGCTGATCAGCACCAGCGCCGTTCGCATCAGCGGGAGCCGACGGATCAAGCCGCCGCCTGCGAACGCATAGGCGGACCAGACCGCCAGCACCGCGGCGATCGAGACCGCGAAGACTGTCGGGCTGGCCGACCCTCGCTCCGCCATTCGCGCCATCCGCTCGCCCGCACCGAAGAACCGGTACCAGTCGGGTCCGCCAGCTATGATTGCCAGGTGCAGCAAGGCGGCGGCGGCGCTGAGGAGACCGCCCGTCACGAGCCAGCGGTTGTTCTTCATACGCGCTAGCCGAGATGCCGCGCGAAAAATTCCTCGGTCCTTCGGTCCGCCAGCTGCGCTGCTTGCGCGCTTCGGCGGTTGCCCATTTCGGCGGCAAAGCCGTGATCTTCGCCGGGATAGTCGTGCAAGACGACTTGTGGATGATCGTCCAGCCCCTCGTGCATGGCCCGCTGGATGTCGGGGGTGACGAAATGATCGGCGCCGGCGATGTGCAGCATCAGCGGCTTCGCAATCCGCTCCTTCTCGCCAAGCAGGCTGTTGACGCCGACTGCGTAATAGCCGACGCTCGCATCCACATCGGTTCGTGCTGACGTCATGAAGGCGAGCCGCCCGCCGAGGCAGAAGCCGACGCAGCCGACTTTCCCGCTTCCGCTCAGACGCTTACGCGCTTCGCGAATCGTAGCGTCGATGTCGCGCACGCCCTGATCCTGGTCAAATCTGCCCATCAGCTCCAGCGCCTGCTGAAACTCCTCCGGCACGTCCGGGTCGAGCTCCACGGCCGGCTGCAGGCGCCAGAACAGGTCCGGCGCGATCGCCAGATATCCCTTCTCCGCCCATCCGTCGCACTTGCGGCGGATGCCTTCGTTCACCCCGAAGATTTCCTGGATCACGACGATCGCGGCGCGGGGCACACCCTCCGGCTCCGCGAGATAGGCCGGAAAGCTGCCGTCGCCTTCGAGGGTGCCGATCTCGATCATTCGGGTCTCCTTGCTTGAGCCGTGGCGACCATAGCCATAAAGCAGCCCCATCCCGCAACCGCCTCAAAGGGTGAAGCCATGAAAGTCACCGTCGATTTCGATTGTACGCCCGAGGAGGCGCGCCGCTTCATGGGGCTCCCGGATCTGACGCCCGTCCATCAGGCCTATATCGAGCGGATGCAGAAGGCGGCGTCGGAGGGCCTTACGCCCGAATATTTCACCGAAATAATGAAGACCTGGGGGCCGATGAGCGAGGGCACCATGAACATGTGGCGGACCATGTTCGATCAGATGAGCGGCGGCGGTAAGAAGAAGTGAGGCCGGAGGGGCGCGACACCATCTACGCGCTCTCGTCCGGAAGCCCTCCCGCAGCGGTTGCGATTGTCCGGATCAGCGGGCCTGAGGCTGCGGACGCGGTTCGCGCTCTCGCCGGACGCATGCCGGAGCCGCGGGTGGCGACCCTCGCATTCCTTCGGCACCCGGTTGCGGGAGAGGTGATCGACCAGGCGCTCGTCCTGTTTTTCCCAGCGCCGAAGAGTGCGACAGGCGACGATGTCGCGGAGCTTCACCTTCACGGCGGCCGCTCGATCGTCGCCGGCGTACTGGCGGCGCTCGGGGAGGTACCCGGCCTCCGGGAGGCGCAAGCCGGCGAGTTCACGCGCCGCGCGTTCGAGAACGGCCGGATCGACCTCACCGAGGCGGAGGGCCTCGCCGACCTCTTAATGGCGGAAACGGATTCGCAGCGGCGGGCTGCGCTCGCGCTCGCCGGCGGCGCTCTGAGCAGGACGGTGGCAAAGTGGCAGGAGGAGCTGCTTGCCGTCAGCGGGCAGCTGGAGGCGGTCCTGGATTTTTCCGACGAGGGCGATGTCGGGGAGGAGCCGTCGCTCGCCGAATCGGCCGCATTGGAAAAGCTGATCCTGGAGATGGAGGCGGCGCTGCAACGGCCCTCCTCGGAGCGGCTGCGCGACGGGCTTCGAGTTGTCATCGCGGGTCCGCCGAACACTGGGAAATCCAGCCTTCTCAACTGGTTAGCGGGTAGACGCGCCGCGATCACCTCAGCCGTCGCAGGAACGACTCGCGATGTTGTCGAAGCTCCGACAGCGATCGGGGGATCGCCTTTCCTCCTGATCGACACCGCCGGGCTGCGGGAGAGCCTGGACGAAGTGGAGGCGATCGGGATCCAGCGAGCACAGGCGAACCTCGAGGCTGCAGACCTGATCCTGTGGCTGGGGGATCCCGGCGCGTGCCCCGACCCTGATCGGGCCATCATTGTTCGATCGATGGCCGACCTCCACCCTAGCCCGCCTGAGCCTAACGTCGACATCAGCGTCTCGGCTGAAACCGGACAAGGGATGAGCGAGCTGGTGGCGCTCCTGATCGCCCGCAGCCGTGCGCTGCTTCCGCAGGAAGGCGAAGTGGCGATCAACGCGCGCCACCGCCGTGCCATCGGGAACTGTCTCGATCATCTTCACGAGGCGCAGTCGTCCCGCGACGTCATTATTGCTTCCGAGGCGCTCCGCCTCGCCCGCGCTGAACTCGACCGGGTCACCGGCCAGGCCGGGGTGGAGGATATGCTGGACTCTTTGTTCGGTAGCTTCTGCATCGGGAAGTGATTGTTCCACGTGGAACATCAACTCGGCCATGACACGGAACGGCCGCTCGGCTAAGCGGCGGCTGATGCGACGCTTCGATGTCATTGTGGTCGGCGGGGGCCATGCGGGCTGCGAGGCTGCAGCCGCGGCTGGGCGCATGGGAGCCTCAGTCGCGCTGGTGAGCTTCAGCCGCGATGCAATTGGGGCGATGTCCTGCAACCCGGCGATCGGCGGCCTCGGCAAGGGGCATCTGGTGCGGGAGGTCGATGCCTTTGACGGGATCATCGCGCGCGCTGCCGATCATGCCGCCATCCACTATCGAATGCTGAACGCAAGCAAAGGAGCCGCTGTGCGCGGCCCACGTGTCCAGGCTGATCGGCGTCGGTTCAAGCAGGCCGTTCACGACATGCTGGGAGCAGAGCCGACGCTGGAGATCGTGGCGGGCGAGGTGACGGCCCTGAAGCTGTGCGGCCGCCGCGTCGGAGGCATAAGGCTAGCCGACGTTGGTGAGCTGGAAGCGGCCGCAGTCATCCTCGCGACGGGGACGTTCCTCGGCGGCAAGCTTCACTTCGGAATGACGAGCTGCGCAGGTGGCCGCGTCGGGGAGCGAGCCGCGGCGGAACTTGCGCACCAGCTCCGCTTGCTCGAGCTTCCGCTGGCGCGCCTCAAGACGGGTACGCCGCCGAGGCTCGACGGCCGAACGATCGACTGGGCCTCGCTCGAGCGGCAGCCGAGCGACGACGGGACCTGGACGATGTCGTCAATGAGCGGCGGACGCGTTGCGCCCCAGCTCTTCTGCGCGATCACCCGGACTAACAGCCGCACCCACGACATCATCCGGGCTTCGCTGGACCGGTCGCCGTTGTTCGCCGGCGAGATCAGCGGGGTGGGACCACGCTACTGCCCCTCTATCGAGGACAAAGTCCATCGCTTCGGCGATCGCGACGGACATCAGATTTTCCTCGAACCTGAGGGGCTGGACGATCCGGCGATCTATCCGAACGGAATCTCCACGTCGCTACCGGCGGACGTGCAGCTGGCGATGGTCCGCACGATGCCAGGGCTTGAGCAGGTAGAGATCCTGCAGCCCGGCTATGCAGTCGAATACGACCACGTCGATCCACGCATTCTCGAGCCGACACTGGCGGTGCGCGATGTGGAGGGACTTTACCTCGCCGGCCAGATCAACGGCACCACCGGCTACGAAGAAGCGGCCGCTCAAGGCCTGGTGGCGGGGGTGAACGCCGCCGCTTGCGTGGCGGGACGCGCTCCGATCATCTTCGACCGGAGCGAGAGCTATATTGGGGTGATGATCGACGACCTTACGCTGCAGGGCGTGACTGAGCCCTACCGGATGCTGACTGCGCGCGCCGAATATCGCCTGCGGCTTCGCGCCGACAATGCGGAGGCGAGACTGACGCCGCAGGCGATTGAGGCAGGATGCAGCTCGCAGGAGCGGCGGGCGCATTTCGACGGCTCACGAGCCGAACGGAAGAGGATCGAGGCAATTCTCGCTGCCGAGTTCAGCGGTGCCGAGATGAACGGCGCCGGTGTGGCGGTGCGGGACGATGGCGTGCGGCGGAGCTTAGGTGCGTGGCTGCGCTTCCCTGAGGTGGACCGGGAGGAGCTTCTGCTGCTGGCGCCCGAGCTTGCCGCTTGCCGCCTCCCCGAGCTGGAGGAGGCGATCCAGGATCACCGCTACGCCCCCTACCTCGCCAGGCAGCAACGCGAGGTGGAGCGGCTGAAGGCGGATGAGGCCGTGCTGCTTTCGCCGGATCTGGATTACACCGCCATTGCAGGCCTTTCTAACGAGATGGTGAGTCGTCTGGAGCTGGCGCGCCCCGGCACGCTAGGGGCTGCGTCCCGGATCAGGGGGATCACTCCGGCGGCTTTGGCCGCGCTTCTCGTACACGCGCGGCGTCGGGCGGCCTGATGGACGAGGAGGCGGCTCGGTCCTGGCTTGATGTTCCACGTGAAACACTGGACCAGCTGGAGGTCTTCATCGGGCTCCTTCGAGCCGAAAACGATCGCCAAAACCTAGTATCACGCGCCTCCCTCGACCAGGTGTGGAGCCGGCACATCGTCGATTCTGCACAGCTGCTTGTTTTTGACGCTGCGCCGGAACGAGAGTGGCTGGATCTCGGCACCGGTGCCGGCTTCCCCGGGATGGTGATCGCCCTGCTCAGGCCCGGACCGGTGACGCTGATCGAGTCGCGGAAGCTGCGGGTTGAGTTCCTGACGCGCGTGCGGCACGCTCTCGCACTCCAGGATCGCGTCGAGATCATGTGCGCCAACGTGCAGGCGGTAGCGCCGCAGCCATTCGCGATGATCAGCGCCCGCGCCTTCGCTCCTTTGGGCCGATTATTAGAGCTTTCCGAACGCTTTGCCGCACCTGAGACTCGCTGGGTCCTGCCAAAGGGCAAAAATGCGAAGTCTGAACTGGAAGCGGTGGAATCGCTGTGGCAGGGTGTGTTTCGGCTGGAACCGAGCCTCACCGACCCTGATGCGCAGATCATCGTCGCCGAGCAGGTCCGCCGCAGGGGAAAGGGTAGAAAGCGCCGATGATCCGGATCGCAGTGGCCAACCAGAAGGGCGGAGTCGGCAAGACCACGACCGCGATCAACCTCGCCACCGCACTGGCGGCGACGGGCCTACGCGTGCTGCTGATCGATCTGGATCCGCAGGGTAATGCCTCCACGGGCCTGGGGGTGGTGCACGGGGACCGGCAACGCTCCAGCTATGAGCTGCTCAACGGCAGCTGCAGCCTGTCCGAAGCGGTGATCCCGACGCGCGTGCCGCGGCTGGACCTGATCGCCGCCACCGTCGACCTTTCGGGAGCCGAGATCGAGCTGGTCGAGCTGGAGGATCGGACGCATCGGCTGAACGACGTGCTCGAGAAGGAGGGCGCGCGCTGGGACGTCTGCCTTATCGATTGCCCGCCCTCGCTCGGGCTTCTGACCGTCAACGCATTGGTCGCTTCCCAATCGGTGCTTGTGCCGCTCCAAGCAGAATTCTTTGCTTTAGAAGGGCTTAGCCAGCTTCTCCAGACCGTCGAACGGGTTCGGGCGCGATTCAATCCGCAGCTTTCGATCCTTGGCGTGGCGCTGACGATGTTCGATCGGCGCAACAACCTTTCAACGCAAGTCGCCGAGGATGTCCGCGCCTGCCTCGGGAAGGTGGTGTTCGACACCGTTATCCCGCGCAACGTGCGGCTTTCGGAAGCGCCCAGCCATGGCGTGCCGGGCCTGATCTACGACCACCGCTGCTCCGGATCCGAGGCCTATATGGCGCTCGCCCGGGAATTGATCGACCGAATGCCGAAGGAAGCCGAAGCCGCATGAGCGAATCCACCCTCCGCAAGCGGCCCTCGGGCCTCGGCCGCGGCCTTTCCTCTCTGCTCGGCGAAGTCGCGCACGAAGCGCCGGTGAGCGGCGATTCCGGCCGCTCGGGCGTGCAGATGCTCGCGGTTGCGAGCATCGAGCCGCACCCGGGCCAGCCGCGGCGGCATTTCGACGAAGAGGCGCTGTCGGAGCTGGCCGCCTCGATCGGCTCGCGCGGACTCATCCAGCCGATCGTCGTGCGGCCGCATGGGGAGCGTTACCAGATCGTCGCCGGCGAGCGCCGCTGGCGTGCAGCGCAGAAGGCGCACCTGCACGAAGTGCCTGTACTCATTCGGGAATTCAGCGAAAACGAGACGCTGGAAGTGGCGCTGGTGGAGAATATCCAGCGGCAGGACCTGAATGCGATCGAAGAAGCCGAAGCCTATCAGCGCCTGATCGCGGAATATGGCCATACGCAGGAAGCGCTCGGCAAGCTGGTTCACAAGTCGCGCAGTCACGTCGCCAATCTGCTGCGGCTCCTGGATCTTCCGGAGCGAGTGCGCGGCATGGTAGCGACGGGCGAGGTCAGCATGGGCCATGCCCGGGCGCTGCTCGGGGCGGACGATCCCGAAACAATGGCCCAGGAGGTCGTGCAGCGCGGCCTGTCGGTGCGGGAGACGGAGAAGCTGGTCAACGCCGGGCGTCCGAAGTCACAGCGGGCCGGCCGAATGGAATATAAAGGCGCCAGCGCAGACATAGAGGCGCTCGAGCGGCAGCTCGGCGACATCCTGGGCCTCCAGGTCAAGATCACGCACCGGCCGGATGGCGGCAGCGTGGCGCTCGGCTACTCGACGCTCGATCAGCTCGACATGATCTGCCAGCGCCTCAGCGGCGAGCGCATCTAAGCCTCAGCGGAGCCGCGCCGCCTGCCGGCAGATCGCGAACAG
>NZ_DASVUE010000168.1:0-2411 GCF_036387215.1 Allosphingosinicella sp.
CACGCCTTTGCAGCCGGCGTCTCCGGCGCCCCCGTCACCCGCTGGGAACTCTACGATACCCATTATACCGAACGCTATATGGGCAATCCGGCCACCGACCCGGAACCTTATCGCAAGGCAAGCGCGATCGAAGGAGCCGAGAAGATCGCCGATCCGCTGCTCGTGATCCACGGAATGGCGGACGACAACGTGCTGTTCCAGAATACGACCGAGCTCATGGCCCGGCTCCAGACGGCCAATCGGCCGTTCGAGGTGATGACCTATCCCGGCGAGACCCACAGCGCCGTCGGCGGCCGGGTCGCGCCGCACGTCTGGTCCACGATCGAGCGCTTCATGAACCGCGAGGTGAAGAACAAGGTCTCCGGAACCGCGCGCTAGCGGCTTTGGTGGACAATCCCCGGCGAAACCCTACATCGCGCCTTCAGCGAGGAGCGATTGAATGGGCTATCGGGTGGTTGTCGTCGGCGCGACGGGGAATGTCGGGCGCGAGATCCTGAACATCCTGGCGGAGCGCGAATTTCCGGCCGATGAAGTGGCGGCGGTGGCCTCCCCGAAGTCGACCGGCGACGAAATCGATTTCGGCGATTCCGGTGAGACGCTGCGAGTCAAAAATATTGAGCATTTCGACTTTGCGGGTTGGCACATGGCCCTGTTCGCCGCCGGCTCCGAAGTGTCGAAGGCCTACGCGCCCAAGGCCGCGGCCGCCGGCTGCACCGTCATCGACAACAGCTCGCTCTACCGCATGGACCCCGACGTTCCGCTGATCGTGCCCGAGGTGAACCCGGAGGCGATCGCCGGCTACCGGCGCAAGAACATCATCGCCAATCCCAATTGCTCGACGGCGCAGATGGTGGTGGCGCTGAAGCCGCTCCACGATTTCGCGCGGATCAGGCGGGTGGTGGTCGCAACCTACCAGTCGGTTTCCGGCGCCGGTAAGTCGGGCATGGACGAGCTGTTCGAGCAGAGCCGCAACATCTTCGTCGGCCAGGCCAACGAGCCTGTGAAGTTCACCAAGCAGATCGCCTTCAACGTCATTCCCCACATCGACGCCTTCCTCGACGACGGCTCGACCAAGGAGGAATGGAAGATGGTGGTCGAGACCAAGAAGATCCTCGACCCGAAGATCAAGGTGACCGCCACCTGCGTCCGGGTGCCGGTCTTCGTCGGCCATTCGGAAGCGATCAACATCGAATTCGAGAACGAAATCAGCGCCAGGGACGCGCAGCGCATCCTCCGCGAGGCGCCCGGCGTGATGCTGGTCGATAAGCGTGAGGACGGCGGCTACGTGACGCCGGTGGAAGCGGTCGGCGAATATGCCACCTATGTCAGCCGCGTCCGCGAGGATCCCACAGTCGAGAACGGCCTCTCGCTCTGGTGCGTCTCGGACAACCTCCGCAAGGGCGCCGCGCTGAACGCGGTCCAGATCGCGGAGCTGCTCGGAAGAAAGCACCTTCAGAAGGCTGCTTGAGAGAGTGATAGCCCGGTGATATCATCGCCGATATGGGCCAGATCCTAGTCCGCCAACTCGACGACGCCGCCATCGAACGCCTGAAGGTTCGCGCTCGGGAACGAAACACCTCCGTGGAGGCGCTCGCGAGAGAGGCGATCCATCGGGCTGCAGAGCTCAGCGTGGAAGAGAAGCTGGCGCTTGTTCGGCGATCGCAGGAGTGGAGCCGGAGGGCACGCGTCGCGGGAGCCCCGCAGACGCTGGGCTCCGATCTGATCCGAGAAGATCGCGACAATGATCATTGATGCGAGCGTCGCATTCAAACTGGTGGTCGAGGAGCCCGGCAGCGATGATGCCATCGGATGGATCGGCCGGACTGAGTTGATCGCTCCGGCCTTGCTCCACGCGGAAGTCGCCAACGGGCTTTGGAAACGGGTGCAGAAGAACGAGCTTTCGGGCGATGCAGAGATCGGTGAGCGCCTTGCGGATCTCGCGCGCTATGTGCGGACCGTTGAGGAGACACCGTTCATGGCAGATGCGCTGCGCCTGGCGATCGAACTCCGGCACCCGGTTTATGACTGTATCTATCTGGCCTTGGCCGAGGGCCTCCAGGACGAGATGATTACCGCGGATCGCCGGTTCCTCGCTGCTGTCGCAGGGACTGCCCACGCGTCGCGCGTGAGGGAGCTTGGCAGTGAGTGAAGAGGTCGAGGGCGGCTGCATGTGCGGGAAGATCCGCTACACGGCCGAGATCGAGAATGACGACGCCTATCTCTGCCATTGCCGGATGTGCCAGCGGGCGAGCGGCAACGTGTCGCTCGCGATGAAGAACGTGAAGCGGGCGGGCGTGCGATGGGAGCGGGAGCCCGATTATTACACCTCCTCGCCGATCGCCCGCAGGGGCTTCTGCTCGTCCTGCGGGACATCGCTCACCTTCGAATTCTCCGACGGGGAGAGCGAGAAT
>NZ_DASVUE010000169.1:0-5931 GCF_036387215.1 Allosphingosinicella sp.
TCGCGCATCAGATCGGAGCTCTCCTTGCCGAAGCGGCCGCCCCAGATGCTGCTGCTCTTCCGATCCACCGCCATGATTTCGTCCCGCCGCCTCATGCTGCGCGGGGGATAAGCCGGGGAGCTGGAGACGGCAAGGCAAGGGCCTTTTGCCCGTTTCGCCGGCCTTCGAGAGGCGCTAGGCTGGCACGGGGGGATGATGCAGACCACTTCAGCAGGAAGAAGTTCGATCGTCGGGGAGCGCGCGCCCATCTTCTGGGGTGCGTGCGCGGCGATCTGCGCGGGCGTGCTGCTGCATTTGCCGATGCTCGCAATGGCGCACCGGATGGGCAACCACCTGGTCGGCATGAAGATGGACGCGGGGATGTGGATCGGCATGGCGCTGATCCTGGTCGGGGTTCCGGCGGCCATCTACGGAGCCCTCCCGAAGCAGCGGGCGCCGCACGATTCCCACGCGGGCACCTCTTATGAAGCGCCGGATTCGACGCCGCTGACACGCTGGCATGCCGGCGTATTGCTGGTGCTGACGGTCGGTCTCGTCATTGACGTCATGAAGCCGGCAACGCTCGGCTTCGTGCTCCCCGGCATGAGCGCGGAATATGGCATCAGCAAAGCCACGGTTGCCTGGTTTCCCTTCTCGGCGCTGGTGGGGACGACGGTCGGGTCCTTCGTCTGGGGCTGGATCGCCGATGTCTATGGGCGGCGGGTTTCGATACTCTTGTCGACGATCCTGTTCGTGTCGACCTCGATCTGCGGGGCGATGCCCTTGTTCCAGCTCAACCTCCTCATGTGCTTCATGATGGGCTGCTCGGCCGGCGGGATGCTACCGGTGGTGTACACGTTGCTCGCCGAGATCATGCCGCCGAAGCACAGGAGCTGGGTGCTGGTGCTCGTGGGCGGAACGGGGCTGGTCGGCGGCTACCTCGCCGCGAGCGGCGCCGCGCACGCGTTCGAGCCGGTCTTCGGCTGGCGCGTGCTGTGGCTGCAGGGTTTTCCAACGGGCATCCTGCTCCTGCTGCTGGCGCGCCTCATCCCGGAATCCCCGCGCTTCCTTGCCGAGCAGGGCTGCACCTGGGAACTTGCCGAGATGGAGCGGAAGTACGGCATCGTCCCACGCGCCAGGGAAAAGGTGCCCGCCGATGCACCACTCGCGGCGCAGCGGCATGGCCGGCTGACGGCGGCACTGGTGATCACGGCCCTTTCGTGGAGCTTCGTCAATTTCGGGCTGCTGCTGTGGCTGCCGACCGACCTGCAGCAGCGCGGCTACAGCTCCGCGCTTGCGAGCGGGATCATCACCAGCTCGGCGCTCATCGCGCTTCCGACGATCATGCTCGCCGCCTGGTTCTACAGCCGCTGGAGCAGCAAGTGGACGATGGTGGGCACGATCATCCTGACGCTTGCGGGGCTGGTGGGAGCGCTGCTCCCGGGCGATGTGCTCCGGTCGGAGGCGGTGGTGGTGACGGTGATCGCGCTGCTGATCGTCGGCTCGAACGGGATGATCGCGGTTCTGCTGCCCTATGCGGCCGAGAATTACGCGCTCGGCATACGCGGGCGCGCGACGGGGCTCGTCGCCGGAAGCAGCAAGTTCGGCGGCGTGGCGGTGCAGGCGTTCGCGCTTGCGGGGTTCATCCCGACGCTGGGCGGGGCGGCTTTGGCGCTGCTGGGCCCGATGCTGCTTTCAGCCGGTCTCGTCGGCTATGCCGGCCGCGAGACGCGCGGCAGGAGCCTCAGAGAGCTCGAGGCCGGCACCGCCTGACCGGCGCCGACTGTGATTAGCAGCCTAGCCACTGGCGGCAGGCTGGCGTAGCGTGTGGGCGCGGCGCAGCGCCGAGTGTGTGGTTGGACGGGAACGATCTCATGGAAGCATCGAGCGGCAAGAGCGGCCACATCAGGCTCACTTCGCATCCCGGCTCGCGCATCGCCTCCCGCTATCCGCTGAACTGGGGCGCGGCGACGGCGGCGGAGCGGGGGCCGGTGCTCGCGACCGTCAACGCCGGCGCGGACCGGAACGCGATCGGCGCGCACGGCGGCTCCTATTCGATCTACCGCGCGCTCGCCATCTCCTCCGGTGCAATGGACCCGCACGCGCGGCCCGACCTCCAGGACACCTCCCCGGTCTGCGAGATCGGCCCGCACCCGCAATGGGCGGAGGCCGGCAAGATCGTCTCGCTCGATCCGTGGGGGCACAGGGTGGCGCAGGATTTCTCCGAGCTGATCGAGGCCGGCCTCGACATCCGCCCCTCGATCGCGATCACCAAGGCGCGGCTCACCTTGCCGGAGATCCAGTCGGCGATCGCGGCCGGGCGGCTCGAGGTGGACGGCGAGGTGGTCCACGAAGCAGGCGACGTTTCCGTGACCAAGATCGCCGTCGATCCGGTGTGGTGGCTGCCGGGCGTGGCGGAGCGGTTCGGGGTGAACGAGGGGAGCCTCAGGCGCTGCCTCTTCGAACAGACGGGCGGCATGTATCCGGAGCTTGTGACGCGGCCCGACATGTCCGTATTCCTGCCGCCGATCGGGGGAATGACGCTCTACATCTTCGGGAGCCCGTGCGACCTCGGCGATGCATCGAAGACGCTGACCTGCCGAGTGCATGACGAGTGCAACGGCTCGGACGTTTTCGGCTCCGACATCTGCACGTGCCGGCCGTATCTGACGCACGGCATCGAGGAGGCGACGCGGCAGGCGCAGGCAGGGGGCGTCGGCCTCATCGTCTATAACCGCAAGGAAGGGCGGGCCCTGGGCGAGGTGACCAAGTTCCTGGTCTACAATGCGCGCAAGCGGCAGCCGGGCGGCGACCAGGCGGCGACCTATTTCGAGCGCACCGAATGCGTCGCGGGCGTGCAGGACGCACGCTTCCAGCAATTGATGCCGGACGTGATCCAGTGGCTCGGGATCCGCCGGATCGACCGGTTCGTGTCGATGTCCAACATGAAGTATGACGCGCTTGCAGCAGGCGGGATCGAGATCGGCGAGCGGGTTCCGATCCCCGACGATCTCGTTCCGCCCGACGCGTCGGTGGAAATGGAAGCGAAGAAGGCGGCGGGTTACTTCACTCCGGAGGGGCCGCCGAGCGCGGACGCGCTCCGCTCCGTTGTCGGGCGCGACCTGGGCAAATTCTAGCGCATGCACGGTTCGACAGATCCGCTTCGCCGCCTGCTCAGCGCCGGCGCAGTCCGCGAGCGCGCGCACGAGATGCTCGATCTCGGCATCGCGGGCGGCATCGACTTCTGGGTGGTGGACATGGACCGCCTGCCCGTTGCGGCCGAGCTCACCGCGAAGGTGACGCGGGAGCAATATCCAGGCCTCGACATCCCCTTCCATGCCCGCTCCCGTCACTTCGTCGCAGGGCCGCCGAAGCTGCCGGAGGGAGGGACGGCAACGCGTGCACGAGCTGCCTTCGATCTGATCATCCTGTCGGTCCTCCTCGATGCGGGCGCAGGTGCGGACTGGCGCTTCGATGACGAGGGAAAGACCTTCAGCCGCTCGGAAGGCCTAGCGGTCGCAAGCCAGAGGATGTTCGAAGCCGGGGCCTTTTCAAACGATCCGGGTTCGCCGCTCCGGGCGGACGGGGCGGCGCTGGTGGAGCTTCGGCCGGAGGCGCTGGTTCGCGGCTTCCAGGTAGACGAAGGAAACCCGATCGTCGGCCTCGAGGGGCGGACGGCGCTTCTCCAGCGCTTGGGGGCGCAGGTGCTCGCGCGGCCGGATCTGTTCGCATCGGAGGACGCGCCGCGCCCGGGCGGTCTCTACGACGTGCTCGCCGCGCGTGCGGACGGAGGCGCGCTGCCGGCCCCCCGGATCCTCGAGTTGCTGCTCGAAGCGCTGGGGCCGATCTGGGCGGACCGGATCGTCGTGAACGGATTGCCGCTCGGCGATTGCTGGCACCATCCCGCGCTCCGGCGGAGCGATCCGACGGACGGCCTCGTCCCGCTGCACAAGCTCTCGCAGTGGCTGAGCTACTCGCTGATCGAGCCGCTCCAGGAAGCGGGCGTGGAAGTGGTCGAGATAGACGGCCTCACCGGCCTCGCGGAATATCGGAACGGCGGCCTCTTCACCGACACAGGCGTGCTCACGCTTGCCGACCCTGGCACGGCGGCGCGGCCGATCCACGTGTCTGACCCGCTGATCGTCGCCTGGCGGTCGATGACGGTGGCGCTGCTCGACCGGCTGGCGCCATTGGTGCGGGCGGAGCTGGGCGTGAGGGAAGAGGAGTTTCCGCTCGCCCGGATGCTCGAGGGAGGAACCTGGGCGGCGGGCAGGCGGATCGCCGCGCAGCTCCGGCGGGGCGGCGGGCCGCCATTCACGATCATCAGCGACGGGACGGTATTCTAGGCATGGATGGATTGACGATCGTCGGGCACCCGCTCGTCCAGCACAAGCTCACTTTGCTCCGCGACAGGAACAGCTCGATCCAGCTGTTCCGAACGGTCGTCCGCGAGACGGCGACCCTGCTCTGCTACGAAGTGACCCGCGACCTTCCGACCGAGCTCGTCGAGATCGAGACCCCCGTCGCGGCCACCCGAGCGCCGGCGATCTCCGGCAAGAAGCTGGTCTTCGCGCCGATCCTTCGCGCCGGGCTGGCGATGGCCGAGGGGATGCTCGACCTCGTTCCCTCCGCCCGCGTCGCCCATATCGGCCTCTACCGCGATCCGTTTTCGCTCCAGGCGGTCGAATATTATTTCAAGACCCCCGACGACGTGGGCGACCGGCTCGTGGTCGTGGTCGATCCGATGCTCGCCACCGGCCACACGGCGGTGGCGGCGATCGACAGGCTTAAGGAAGCAGGCGTTTCCGACATGCGCTTCGTCTGCCTGCTCGCGGCCCGGCCGGGGGTGGAGGCGCTCCGCTCCGCCCATCCGGATGTTCCGATCTGGGCCGCCGCGATGGACGAGGAGCTGAACGATCACGGCTACATCATCCCCGGCCTCGGCGACGCCGGCGACCGCACTTACGGGACACGCTGACGCTTAGGCGGGCGTGAGGTCTTGAATGCTCAGGGTCGTCCTTCCCCTCGCATCGATCCTGTTCGCGCCGGCCGCTCTCGCGGCGGACGTCCCGGCGAAGATCGGCGCCGGGTTCGACGTGGAGCGCTACAGCGTCTCGCTGGTGCCGGAGCCGGCGACGAAATCCGTTTCCGGACGCGAGCGGATCGAGTTTCGCAGCCTCACGCCCGATCTTCGGACCCTCAGCTTTTCGCCGAACGCGCTGACGATCGAGAGCGCGACGCTGGACGGCCGGCCGGTGCGGGTCTCGTCGGACAAGGCGTCGATCCGGTTCGAGCTGCCGCGGCCCATCGGCAAGGGCCGCTCGGCAACCTTGTCGTTCCGCTACCACGGAGTGCCCGCTCGCGGCGTCACCGCCACTGCCGCGTCCATGTACACGAGCTACTTCGCCTGCGACTGGATGGTCTGCCTTCAGGACGCGCCGGGGGACAAGGCCGACTTCACGCTCGAGTTGCGGCTGCAGCGTGGAATGTCCTCGCTGTCGGTTGGAAGACTGGTCCGCACGGTCCCGGCTCCGGACGGGACGACAGTGCACCGATGGCGGACGACGCGGCCTTATTCCGCCTATCTGTTCGGCTTCGCGGTCGGCCCTTTCATCCGCGCGATCGAGAAAGCGGAGGGCGCGGAGCTTACGTATCTGGGCGAGGGGGCGAGCGCTCCGGAGCTCCGCCGGCTGTTCGCGGAAACGCCGGCGATGGTCCGCTTCCTGTCGGACAAAGCGGGGGTGAAGCTGCCGGACGGCCGGTACGCGCAGCTGCTTGTCCAGGGCCGTGAAGCGCAGGAGGCGGCCACCTATGCACTGATCGGAAAAGGGGAGCTCGACCGCAGCGTCGCCGACCCGCAATCCGGCTGGGTGATCGTGCATGAGCTTGCGCACATGTGGTGGGGCAATCTCGTCACCACCGCCACCTGGCGCGACTTCTGGCTCAACGAAG
>NZ_DASVUE010000170.1:0-5461 GCF_036387215.1 Allosphingosinicella sp.
CTACATCGCCCGCCTCGGCGTCCTCTTCGACCGCGCACGCGCAGGCCAGCTGCTGGGCGTCGGCCCGCTCGCCGGCCGCCGCTCGGCGCCGATGCTGGTCATCCCCGTCTTCCTCACCGGTTCCTCGGTTCAGACGTTCGAATCGCGCAATGAGTGGCAGAAGGCATGGGCCCGCTTCCGCACCGGCGGGAGCGCGATCGACTATGTGCGGCCGACCGGCTCCGGCATCGATCCGCTGCTCCTCAACGTCATGCAGACCAAGCGCCCCGGCCGCGCCTGGTGGCGGATGCTGCTCGATCAATATGGCGCCGCCGACGTGATCGTGCCCGAAGTTCACCTGAAGCGCCTCTATCCGGGCGGCCCGGCGATCGGCACCTTCACGGCCCGCTTCGGCCCCGACAATCATGTGATCGACCGCTTCTCGCTGAGGGTCGAGAACGGCGCCGCCATCCCGCGCCTCCTGGACGAGGGCGTGCGCCGCCTCGATGCTTCCTATACCCGCGCGCTGAGCATGGGGCTGCTGACGCCCGATCCGAGCCTGATCATCGAGGAGCCCGAGATCCTCGATACGGCCGCCGAGAAGATCGAAGCGGCGAACGAAGGCGCTCCCGAGCCGCTGGAGCCCTCCACCACGAACATCCCCGTTCCGGTCGGCGCCGCGACCTCCTTCAGCATCCGCGTCGATACGCCCAGCGCAGGCTCGATCCAGCAGGCGGAGCTGTCAGTGAGCCGCATCGCCGGCATCACCTCGGCGCTGACTGTCAACCCTGCCGCCGGCGGCACATCGCTGATGCGGGTGACCTATGTGGGCGATCTCGGCCGCCTTGCAGCGGCGCTGCAGGCGCAGGGATGGGCGGTGCTCGATGCCGGCGGGACATCGCTCCGGATCTCCCGCGGCGGCCCACCGGCGACTCCGCCCGCCCAAGCTCCGGCTCCAGCGCCCCAGCCGGATGAAGAATAGGCGCTCGCGGTGAACCAGATCGCGCTGCCGCTCGATTGGCCGGTGGCGGACCGCGACGAGGATTTCATCGTCTCAAGGGCGAACCAGGCGGCGTTCGACCATTTCAAGCGCTGGTCGCTCTGGCCGGTCATGGCCACTCTGCTCACCGGCCCCCGCAAGTCGGGCCGAAGCCTCCTCGGCCGAATCGTCGCCCGCAAGACCGGCGGGCGCCTGTTCGACAATGCCGAGGACCATGAGGAAGAAGCGCTCTTCCATGCCTGGAACGACGCGCAGGAGCGGCGGCGGCCGCTGATCCTCGTCGCCGATGCCGCGCCTCCGGCATGGAAGGTCGTCCTGCCGGACCTCCGCTCCCGCTTGGCCGCGACGCCGCACGTGGAGATCGAGCAGCCGGACGACGCTTTGCTCGGTGATCTTATTGTAACATTGCTCGGGCAAAGAGGGGTCGTCACGCCGCCCGAAGTGACGGAATTCATCGTTCCGAGGATCGAACGTTCCTATGTTGCCGTTCTGCAGGTGGTAGAGGCGCTCGACCGGGCGATGCTGTCGCGGCACCGGCGCATGACCGTGCCGATGGCGCGGACGGCTCTGGCGGATGCCGGATTGATCAGACGAGCGAGAAACCAGGCCTGAAAATGGACAATCCGGCAGCAACCGCGGCGAATGACGAGGAGGGGGATTACGGCGAAGCCGGCCTCCGGAGCCTCTATTTCAACCGCGAGCTTTCCTGGCTCGCCTTCAACCGCCGGGTGCTCGAGGAAGCCACCAACGAAGCGCATCCGCTGCTTGAGCGGCTCCGCTTCCTCTCCATCTCAGGCAACAATCTCGACGAATTCTTCATGGTCCGCGTGGCCGGCCTCAAGGGGCAGCAGCTGCTCGGCGTCGAGGAGCAGTCCGCCGACGGCATGACGCCCGCGCAGCAGCTGATCGCGATCGCCGAGGAGGCGAACCGGCTGACGGCGAGCCAGCAGGAAGTGTGGCGTGGGCTGCGGCGGGAGATGGCGGCGGCCGACCTTGGCGTCATTGGCCATAAGGAGCTCGACAGGAGCACCGCCGACTGGCTGGACCAGCATTTCCGGGAGCAGATCTTCCCGGTGCTGACCCCGCAGGCGATCGATCCGGCCCATCCCTTTCCGTTCATCCCGAACAAGGGCTTCTCGCTGATCTTCGACCTGAAGCGCCTGTCTGACGGCCTTCCGATCCGCGAGCTGCTGATGGTGCCGCCGACCTTGCCGCGCTTCGTCAGGGTGCCCGGGGAGGAAGCGCGCTACATCGCAGTCGAATCGCTGATCCGCCGCTACATCTCCACTCTGTTCCCCGGCTACGAGATCCTCGGCCACGGCGCCTTCCGGGTGATCCGCGACAGCGACATCGAGGTCGAGGAGGAAGCGGAGGACCTCGTCCGCTTCTTCCGGAGCGCGATCAAGCGGCGCCGCCGCGGCCGGGTCATCCGCCTCGAGCTCGAAGCCGGAATGCCGGACGAGCTGGAGGCCCTGGTCCGAACCGGCCTCGATGCGAGCGAAGCCCTGGTCTTCGAATCGACCGGCTTCCTCGGCATCGCAGATCTCGCGGTGCTGGTCGAGGAGGACCGCCCGGACCTCAAATTCCCGCCCTTCACGGCCCGCTTTCCCGAGCGGATCCGGGAACATGGCGGCGATTGCTTCGCAGCGATCCGAAGCAAGGACATCGTCGTCCACCACCCTTATGAGAGCTTCGAAGTGGTGGTCGAATTCCTGAAGCAGGCCGCCGCCGATCCCGACGTCGTGGCGATCAAGCAGACGCTTTATCGCGCGGGCAAGCAGTCGGCGATCATCCGCGCCTTGATCGACGCGGCGGAGGCCGGGAAATCGGTCACGGCCGTAGTCGAGTTGAAGGCGCGGTTCGACGAGGAGCAGAACCTTCTCTGGGCGAATGCGCTCGAGCGGGCGGGCGTGCAGGTCGTCTACGGCTTCATCGACTGGAAGACCCACGCCAAGGTGTCGATGGTCGTCCGCCGCGAGGAGAAGGGCTACCGCACCTACTGCCACTTCGGCACCGGCAATTATCATCCGGTGACTGCGCGCATCTACACCGACATCAGCTTCTTCACCGCCGATCCGAGGGCGGGGCGCGATGCCGCCCAGATGTTCAACTACATCACCGGCTACGTCGAGCCGCGCGACCTCGAGATCCTCACCATGTCGCCGCACGGCCTGCGCGACGAGCTGTCGCGGCTGATCGACCGGGAGATCGACAACGCCCGCGCCGGCAAGCCGGGCGTCGTCTGGGCGAAGATGAACGCGCTCGTCGATCCCACGATCATCGACAAACTCTACGCTGCAAGCGCCGCCGGAGTTGAGATCGACCTCATCGTCCGTGGCATATGCTGCCTGAGGCCGGGCGTTCCCGGCCTGTCCGACAATATCCGGGTGAAGTCGATCGTCGGCCGCTTCCTCGAGCACAGCCGCATCTGGGCGTTCGGCAACGGCGAGGAGCTGCCGAACAACAATGCCCTCGTCTATGTGAGCTCGGCCGACTGGATGCCGCGCAATTTCGACCGCCGCGTCGAATATATGCTGAAGATCGAGAATCCGACCGTCCATGCGCAGGTGCTCGATCAGGTGATGGTCGCGAACCTAATCGACAACGAGCAGAGCTGGCGGCTTCTGCCGGACGGAAGCTACGAGCGCATCTCGGCAGAGGGCGGCAAATCGTTCAACCTGCACCTTTACTTCATGACCAACCCGTCGCTTTCCGGACGCGGCGCGGCGCTTCGCAAGAGCGGTTCCGTGCCCAAGCTCCAGCTTCGCCGCGGCCGCTGAGAGACACGAATTGAGCTACGAAAAGCCGGTCGCGATCATCGACATCGGGTCCAACTCGGTCCGTCTCGTCGTCTATGCGGGCTCGGCCCGGGTGCCGTTCATCCTGTTCAACGAAAAGGTGATGGCTGGCCTCGGCGAGGGGCTGATCCGCGGCGGCGAGCTTTCAGAGGCATCGCAGGAGCGGGCGCTGGCCGCGCTCCGGCGCTTCCGGATCCTGACCCGGCAGATGGAGGTGGGCGAGGAGCGGGTCGTCGCCACCGCCGCCGTGCGCATGGCCTCAAACGGCGCCGGCTTCCTCGATCGGGTGCGCGAGATCGGGTTCGATCCCGACATCCTTTCGGGCGAGCAGGAAGCGCGGGTGGCAGGGCAGGGGGTCATCTCGGCAATACCGGAGGCCGACGGCATCGTCGGCGATCTCGGCGGCGGCAGCCTCGAACTGGTCGATGTCGCGGGCGGTGAGATCCGCAAGGCGGTGTCGCTCCCGCTCGGCGTCCTCCGGATCCAGCCGACGCTGGCCAAAGGCGAGGCGGCGCTTGCTCGGAAAGTGGAAAAGGCGGTCGAGGAGGCGGACTTCCGGAAGGCTGCCCGCAAGCGGCCCTTCTACCTCGTCGGCGGCTCCTGGCGCGCGCTGGCGCGGCTCGACATGCTGCTCAGCGACTATCCGCTTCCGATCATCCACCATTACAGCATGCGCTCCGAACGCGCGGCCGAATTAGTGCCGGTGATCGCGGAGCTCGAGCGGCTGAAGCTCAAGAACATGGCCTCGCTTTCCGTCTCGCGCGTTCCGACGCTTCCGCGCGCCAACCTGCTCCTGAAACTGATGGTCGAGGAGCTGAAGCCGAGCCATCTCGTCGTCTCCGCCTTCGGCATCCGCGAAGGCCTGCTCTACGACGGCCTCGACGCTGCGACTCGGGCGCGCGATCCGCTGCTCGAAGCGGCGCGCGAGGCGGGGAAGGGCCTCGGCCGCTTTGCCGAGCATGGCGCCCTGCTCGACCGCTGGATCTCGCCGATCTTCGACGACGAGCGGGAGGCGGCGCGGCTGCGGCTCGCGGCTTGCCTTCTCGCCGACATCGCCTGGCAGGCGCATCCCGATTTCAGGGCCGAGCGCGGAGTCGACATGGCGCTCCACGGCAACTGGGTCGGCGTCGACGGCCCCGGGCGGGTGATGATGGCGCAGGCCCTGTTCTCGAATTTCGGCGGCGGCCGCGAATTCGCCGATTCCGACGTTGCCGGCCTTTGCAGCCCGGATGAGCTGCGCAGGGCCTCCCACTGGGGCCTTGCGATGCGGCTCGGCCAGCGGCTCAGCGGCGGCGTTGCGGCGAGCCTCGACCGGAGCTCCATCGCGATCGAGGACAAGGTGCTGCGGCTGACCCTGAAACGGGAGGATGACGGCCTCTACGGCGAGACGGTCGAGCGGCGGCTGAAGACCCTGGCGGGAGCGATGGGCTACAAGCCCGACGTGCGTTTCGATTAGCCGCAGCGGATTCCGGTGACCCGGCCCTTGCCGTCGAGCTCGATGTTGAGGCGGTCGGTGCGGTAATCCATGGTCACTGCGGTACCGGGCGGGATCCAGCGGATCGTGCCGGCGCCGGAAAGGCGGAGCGCTTGCGCGCCGAGCTCGCTCGTGCCGTGGCGGCCGACCAGCGGCTGGGCCTTGGCGGCGTCGCATACGCGGCCGCCGCCGAACTCGCGGACCGGCTCC
>NZ_DASVUE010000171.1:0-4420 GCF_036387215.1 Allosphingosinicella sp.
CCCTTGCCTTGCCGTCTCCAGCTCCCCGGCTTATCCCCCGCGCAGCATGAGGCGGCGGGACGAAATCATGGCGGTGGATCGGAAGAGCAGCAGCATCTGGGGCGGCCGCTTCGGCAAGGAGAGCTCCGATCTGATGCGCGAAATCAACGCTTCGATCGGAGTCGACAAGCGCCTCTGGCGGGAGGATCTCGCAGGCTCCGCCGCCCACGCCGCAATGCTCCGGGACCGCGGCATCATCGGTGCCGAGGATGCCGAAGCGATCCTCTCCGGCCTCGGTACCATCGCCTCCGAATATGAGCGGAGCGGCGTCGCGGAGGACATGGCGCTCGAGGACATCCACATGCATGTCGAGCACCGGCTCGGCGAGCTGATCGGCCCCGCCGCCGGCCGCCTCCACACCGCCCGTTCGCGGAACGACCAGGTGGCGACCGACTTCCGGATGTGGGTGCGCTCCGCGATCGCCGAAGCGGACAATGCGATCGGGGCGTTCCAGCGCATCCTCCTCGATCGCGCGGAGCAGCATGCAGACAGCGTCATGCCCGGCTTCACGCACCTCCAGACAGCTCAGCCGGTGACTCTCGGCCACCATCTCATGGCCTATTACGAGATGCTCCGGCGGGACCGGTCGCGCTTTGCGGACGCGGCGGCCCGGCTCGACGAATGCCCGCTCGGTGCCGCCGCGCTCGCCGGCACCAGCTTTCCGATCGACCGCCATGCCACAGCCCGGGCGCTCGGCTTCTCGAGGCCTACCGACAATTCGATCGACTCCGTCTCGGATCGCGATTTCGCGCTCGATTACCTGATGGCCGCAGTCCAGTGCAGCCTTCACCTGTCGCGGCTCGCCGAGGAGCTGATCATCTGGTCGACCTCCTTCTTCGGCTTCGTGCACCTGCCCGACGAATATTCGACCGGCTCGTCGATCATGCCGCAGAAGCGCAACCCTGACGCCGCCGAGCTCGTCCGCGGCCATTCCGGCCGTATCGCCGGTGCGATGACCGCGCTGATCGTGACGATGAAGGGGCTTCCGCTCGCTTATTCGAAGGACATGCAGAACGACAAGGCGCCCGTCTTCGAAGCGCACGATCTCCTGATGCTGTCCCTGAACGCGCTCGCCGGGATGGTCGAGCAGACCCGCTTCGACACCGCCCGAATGCGCGCCGCGGCGGAGGCCGGCTATTCCACCGCCACCGATCTTGCCGACTGGCTGGTCCAGGCGGCCGACGTGCCGTTCCGCGAGGCGCACCACATCGTCGGCCGCACCGTGAAGCTGGCGGAGGAGCGCGGCGTCGGCCTCGCCGAGCTCGATCTCGCTTCACTGCAGGGCATCGATCCGAGGATCGACGAGCGCGTCTACGCGGTGCTCACCGCCGAAGCCTCCGTCCGAAGCCGCACCAGCCACGGCGGCACTGCTCCCGACAACGTCCGGGCGCGCATCGCGGCTGCAAAGGAAAAGCCCGGCGCCTGAGGTGGCCGCGCCGGGGCGCCCTCAGTAGCGCCGCAGCCGCTTCGTCTTCACCTTGATCCGGCCGTCATAGCTCAGGGTGCAGGTAAAGCTTCTCGGGCCGTAGCTGCGGCTCCGATAGCTGTCGTAATAGCCGCCATAGCCTTCGGTGATTCCGTAGACCCGCCAGCTGCCCCTTTTGTAGGGCCGCACATGGTCGACGCGCATGCGTCCGTAGCGCTCGACATGGGGCCGGCACGCATCGATCGCCGCGCGCTCGGGGCCGCGGAAGCGAACGTCGTACAGGCTTCGGTCCAGCGAATCCCTGACGGTGCCGACGGCGCGGGCGGTTTCCTCCACCGTCCGGGCGATCTCGTCGGCGACCCGGCCGGTCCTGGTGCGGTCCTGATATTGATATTGGGCAAGAGCGGGCGCGGCCGAGAGTGCGACAGCCGCAACGGCGCCGATCTTAAGACAGAGGTGCATCGACAGTCTCCTTTCAACGCCTGGCCGGAACTGACGGCCATAGAGACGATCTGATGAACGCCCAATTTCCGGAAACGCTCCGGAACCGGCCCTGTCAAAGCATCGATCCGGAGCGGCAGCGAACCGCCACGAAAAAAGTCTTTCCTATTGTATAACCTTTGTGGTTCAAACTGGCGGATGGACCAGAACCGCATCGCGCTTGGAAGCGCATCCGCCCCCGAGGCTCCGGCCGACGAGCCCGCCTCTCCCGTCAACCATCCCGCCGCTCAGGACGTTCCCGGCTTCGATGCCGTCCCGCTCCGCTACCGGATCGACGGCTGGACGCCCGAGAAGCAGCTCGAATATGTCGAGGCGCTGGCCGATACCGGCGTCGCCCGCCAGGCGGCGGCGCGGGTCGGCATGTCCGAACAGAGCGCCAGCCGCCTCCGCCGCCGTCCGGAGGCGCGCTCGTTCGACCGGGCGTGCGACGCGGCGATTCGGGCGGGCGCACGCCGCCTGGTTTCGATCGCGTTCGAGCGCGCGGTCGAGGGCACGATCAAGGGCCATTATTATCATGGCGAGCTCAAGAGCGAGGAACGCGTCTACGACAACCGCCTGCTCATCTTCCTGATCTCGAAGCTCGGCCCGCTCTTGCCCGAGGCTGCCGAAACGGGTCCGGTCCTCGAGAACTGGCCGGCCTGGATGGACGCGATCGCGCAAGGCCTGCCCGAGCCTCGGCCCGAGGCCGAGCAGCCGCTTCCGGCGGACGCCGGGGAGGACCCGGAAGATGAGGCGGAGGACGAGGATTTCGACCTCCTGGAATCGGCCATGTTCGATGGCGACGAGGTGTGGGAGGATGACGGCGTCTGGTGGACCCGCTTCCCGCCCCCGGAAGACTTTGACGGTGAGGAGCAGGGGATATGGGGCCAGGAGGGCTATCAGCGAACGCTCACGGAGGTGGAGGAACTGGTGGCCGAAGCCGACCTCTTGCAGGAGCGCGCGTTCGCGCTCGCTCGCGGGGCCGAGCTTCGCGATCGATATTTCGGGTTCGAGAGCGGCACCCGCAGGGCCGACCTTTTTGCGCTCAGGGAAGCCGAACCTTATGAAACTTCCGCGGAGCCCGGGCCTCCCGCGAAGGGAATGGCGGCCCCCGGATCCGAGTCCCGCGAGGAAGGCACGCCGCCCATGGCTTCCGCGCCGGCGCCGTGCGACAATGACGGGTCCGAGTCTCGCGCGAGTATGTGACGGTGCGAATGGATAGGGAGTTGAACCGCGATCGGATCGCGTCCGGCGTCGCCGCGGCTGCGCTTCAGGCGCTGCTCGTCTACGGCCTCATCGCCGGTCTCGGCTTCTATCGCGGCGACAAGCCGGAGGCGACGCTGAGGCTCCTGCCGCTCGGGCCGGAACCGCCGCCTCCGCCTCCGGAGCCTCCGCCGCCGGCTGCACGGAGCGAGGCACCGAAGGAAGCCGCCGCTCCGCCCGCGCTCCGGGCCGATGCCTCGCCGGTGGTCGCGCCGCCGCCGCTTGTCCCGATAAAGCTCCCGCCGCCGCTTCCCGCCGCCCCGGTGGCCGGGACCGGAAGCCAGACGTCGCAGGGTGCGGCCGCCATCGCCGGCCCCGGCACTGGCAGCGGCGGCGAAGGGACCGGAACGGGCGGCGGGGGCTCGGGAGACGGCGCGGGCGGCGGCGGCACCGGCGGCCCGCCGGTGCGGACGCGTCGGATCAGGGGCCATTTCAGCGACGCCGATTACCCGTCCGAGGCGGAACGGGCGGGGGTGCAGGGCACCGTCGTCGCGCGGCTCACCGTCGGCGCCAAGGGCCGCGTCACCGCCTGCCGGATCCGCGCGTCGAGCGGCAGCGCGGCGCTCGACGACGCCACCTGCCGGATCATCCTCAAGCGCTTCCGCTTCATGCCCGCGCGCGATTCGAGCGGAGCCGCGACCACCGACACGGTCGAATGGGAACAGGCCTGGTCGCTGCGGCCCGAGGACCGGCCGGAATATGCCGAAGCCGAGTGCCGCGCCCGCGCCGGCCGGGCGGGCGATGCCGGCGCCCGCAGGGCCGAGTTCCTGTCGTGCATGGCATCGTTCGGGTGGGCGCGCTGATGGCGGCCGCGCTCCAGCCCGACAAGCGCCAGCGGCTCGCCTCCGCGGCCGGAGTCGCGGCATTCCACGCCTTGCTCGGCTACTTCCTGCTGGTCGGCCTCGGCTATGACGGAGCCGGCAAGGCCGCGGACGCGCTGAAGCTGTTCGACGTCGCGGCGCCGCCCCCTCCCCCGCCTCCCGAGCCGCCTCGTCCCGATCGCGAAGATGCTCCGAAGGAAGCGGCTGCCCCGCCGGCGTTGAAGGCCGAGGCCGCCCCCATTGCCGCGCCTCCGCCCGAAGTGCGGCTCCCGGTCCCGCCGCCCGTCGCCGCAGCTCCGGCGCCGGCGGTCGGAAGGGACGCATCGCGAGGCGCCTCCGACCGGCCCGGCACCGGCAGCGGCGCCGGCGGCGAAGGAACCGGAACCGGAGG
>NZ_DASVUE010000172.1:0-2882 GCF_036387215.1 Allosphingosinicella sp.
GCGCGGGTGAAATCGGCCCCACCTTCTTCGAAGCGACCACCGCCGCGGCCTTCCTCGCCTTCGCCAGAACCCCCGCCGACGCCTGCATCGTCGAGGTGGGGCTCGGCGGCAGGCTCGATGCGACCAACGTCGTTCCGGAGCCTGCGGCCTGCGGCATCGCCCAGCTCGGGCTCGACCATCAGGCATTCCTCGGCGACACGCTCGAAGGGATCGCCGCCGAAAAGGCGGGCATCGCCAAGCGCGGCGTCCCGCTAGTCAGCCAACAATATCCCGACGCCGTCGCCAGCCGCATCGGCGAGGCAGCCGCGGCTGCTGGAGCGGTGTGGCTGCCGCGCGGCGGGGAATGGGACGCGGCCGTCTACCGGCAGCAGCTCCATTATCGCGACGGCAAGGGCAAGCTCGACCTCCCCCTTCCCCGCCTCCACGGTGCGCACCAAGCGATGAATGCGGGCCTCGCCATCGCCATGCTCCGCCACCAGAGCCGGGTACCGGTGCGGGATCCGGCGCTCAGGGCCGCAATGGGATGGGCGGACTGGCCGGCCCGCCTCCAGCGGCTCGGGCCGGGCCCGCTCCAGGCGTTGCTTCCGCCGGACTCGGAGCTCTGGCTCGACGGCGGCCACAACCCGGCCGCGGCCCGCGCCATCGCCGATTTCTTCCGCGCTTACGTAGCTGCGGGCCGGCCGTTCCACATCGTCTTCGGCCTTCTCGAGAACAAGGACGCGGCGGGCGTACTGAAGCCGTTCCGCAACCGTGCGATCACGCTCCATGCCATCCCTGTCGAAGGCCACGCGCACCATAGCCCGCCGCAGCTTGCCGCCTCGGCGCGGGAGGCGGGCCTGAACGCCCTCCCCTCGAGCGATGTCGAAAGCGCGCTCGGCTGGATCGGCCGCCATGCCGACCGCACGGCGCCGCCGATCGTGCTGATACTCGGCTCGCTCTACCTCGCCGGCGAAGTGCTGAAGAAGAACGGCCAGCCGCCGTCTTAGGCGACCGCCTCCCTAGCGCGTGCCGGGCTGCGGCTCTCCGGCGCCGGCAAACGTATCGTCATCCTCGCTCTTTGGCTGCCGCACCGTATCGACCACGAATCCTCGCCGCCACATCAGCCACAGGAGCAAGAGCCCCGGCAGCGCGACGACCATCGTCATCAGCCAGAAGCCTGGCCAGCCGAGGCGCTCGGCCGCAAGCCCTGCCGGCGTCGAAAGCCACGTCCGGCCGACCGCCGCGAAGGAGGACAGCAAGGCGAACTGGGTGGCGGTGTAGGCGAGGTTCGACAGGCCCGAGAGATAGGTCACGAACACCGTCAGGCCCATCCCGCTCGTCACCTGCTCGGTCACGACCGCAATCGTGAGCCACAGGTTCGAGTGGCCCTGCATCGCCAGGATCGCGAACATGAGGTTGCTGACCATCATCAGCACCCCCGAGGCGAACAAGGCACGGCCCATCCCGAGCCACGCCATGAACGGCGGAGCGAGCGCGACGCCGACGATCAGGCCCCAGAAGCCGACACCCTTGTTGATCACGATGAATTCCGTGTCGCTGAATCCCAGCTCGACGATCATCGGATTGAGCATGATCTGCCCCATCGCGTCGCCGAGCTTGTAGATCAGAACGAACAGCAGGATGAGCACGGCGCCGCGGCGACGAAGGAATTCCCGGAACGGGCCCACGACCGTCGTCTGCAGCCACTTGCCAACGCTTTCCACCGGCTCCTTCTCCAGCACCCGGTCGTGCAGTCCACGGCCGGCCCACAGGGCGGCCAGAGCGCCGGGCAGGACGCAGAAGGCGGTGAACCCGTAAGCAGCGGCCCAGCCAAGGTTCAGCCCCTCGGGAGACGCCATGGCGATCGTCCCGACGCCGGCGAAGAATGCACCCAGCCGATAGCCGAACTGGTTGTTCGCGGTGCCGTGCGGAAGTTCTTCGTCGGACAGGATCTCGATCCGGTAGGCGTCGGTGACGATATCCTGGGTCGCGCCGAGGAAGGCGGTGACGATCGCCCAGAAGGCGAAGGCGCCGAGATGATGGGCGGGATCGCTCGCCCCCAACATCCACACGGACGCGAAAAGCAGCGCCTGAACGAAGAACAGCCAGGCGCGCCGCTGGCCGAACAATCGGGTGAGGATCGGCAGGTTGATGCGGTCGATGAAGGGGGCCCAGAGGAATTTCAAAGTGTAGGGAGTGGTGAGGCCGACCGCGAAGCCGATGGTCTTCTTCTCGATCCCCACCTTCGTCAGCCAGAAGGTCATCGTGCCGAGGAGTAGGGCCAGCGGGAAGCCGCTCGATACGCCCAGCAGGAGCGCTGCGATCGGCCTCGGCCGGAAATAGGGCGCCATGGTGGCGACGAACCCGGTGCGGGGGGAGGAAGCGGTGCCTGCTGTGTCGTTCATTCGCTCTTTGTAACGCGAACCGCGACGCCCGCCAGCCTCTTTGCAAGGCCTCCGATCGGCTTCAGGCCTGTTCGTACAGGCTGAGCCCGGCGGGCAGCTTCTTCACCTTCCGGCCCTGGAGCTTGCTGTCGAGCGCATCGAGAGCCGCCTTCATCATCTTGCCCGTATAGGGCTTGGCAAGGCAGCCGATGCCGAGCGCATGCGCCTCCAGCGGACAATTGCCGGTGACGAACAGCACCGGGATGTTCTTCGCCGCGGCCGCACGCGCAACGTCCATGCCGTCGCCGTCGCCGCTCAGCGAAACGTCGGTGAGGACGAGGTCGAGCTCCTGCTCCTGGATGACCCGGGCCGCATCGGCGAGATTGTCGACCGTCGCCACCACCTCGTAGCCGGCGTCCGTCAGCATATGCTCGTTGTCGAACGCGACCAGCGGCTCGTCCTCGACGATCGCGATGCGGCGGATTGTTCTTTGACGCTTACCGAACAGCATTTACTAGG
>NZ_DASVUE010000173.1:0-2108 GCF_036387215.1 Allosphingosinicella sp.
CCCGCTTCGGTGATCTCCGCGAGCCATTCCCCTGTGCGGTCGTCGAACAGCTTCAGCTGCGCGCCGGGGCCGAGACGCATGACGGCCGATAGGTAGTTCGCCTGCGGCCCCTCCAGCACCAGCGCTGCGCCTTCGCCCAGCGGCTGGTCAACGTAGAGACGCGGGAGGCTGGCAGGGGGCCAGGCGGGGGTTGCGGGCATGCTTCCCCCATACCGTTCGCGCTGAGCTTGTCGAAGCCCTGCCTTTTGTACCTCCCGTAAAGGAGAACAGGCCTTCGACAGGCTCAGGCCGAACGGGTAGGGGCTTATGATGATCGAAGACATCGTCCCGGACAGCGAGCGGCGCGGGCTGATCGGCGTGCTGCCGGCGGCGGCGCGGCCGTTCGCGTCGTTGATGCGGCTCGACCGGCCGATCGGGGTCTGGCTGCTGTTCTGGCCCTGCGCGTGGAGCATAGCGCTGGCGGGGGTCGGGGAGCGGGGCGTGGCGCTGCTGCTCTGGTTCGCCCTAGGCGCCTTCGCGATGCGGAGCGCGGGCTGCGTCTACAACGACATCATCGACCGGGATCTCGATGCCCGCGTAGAGCGGACTCGGCTTCGGCCGCTGGCGAGCAAGCGGGTGTCGTTGAAGGCCGCATGGGTGCTGCTGGTCGGGCTCAGCCTGATCGGCCTCGCCGTGCTGCTGCAGCTCCAGCGGACCGCGCAGATGGTGGCGCTCGCGAGTCTTGCACTGGTTGCCGCCTATCCCTTCATGAAGCGGATCACCTGGTGGCCGCAGGCGTGGCTCGGGCTGGTCTTCTCCTGGGGCGCTCTTGTCGGATGGCCGGCGGTGCGGGGGGAGATGGGCGTTCCGGCTTTGCTCCTATACGCCGGCTCCATCTTCTGGGTGATCGGCTACGACACGATCTACGCGCTCCAGGACAGGGAGGACGATGCACTGGTCGGCGTCAAATCCTCGGCGCTTGCGCTTGGCAAGCGCGCCCGGTCCGGCATCGCGGTCTTCTACATGCTTGCGCTCGGCTTCTGGGGCGCGGCGATCCACTCCCTGCGGCCTGAGGTTTTGGCCCTCGCCGCCCTGCTGCCGGTCGCGGTTCACCTCCTCTGGCAGGTAGCGAGCCTGAAGCCGGACGAAGGCGCCGACGCACTGGCCAAGTTCCGGTCGAACCGCTTCGCCGGCTTCCTCATGTTCCTCGCCTGCCTTGTCGTCGGGACGGCGGGCGCTTAAGCGCGCCGCATGCTTACAGTCAGTGACGCCGAGGCGCGCGCCGCCTCCCTCATCGAAGCCGCCAAGCGCGCGGGAGCGGACGCCGCCGACGTTCTCTATGTCGGCGATGCCTCGACGGGCGTGCACGTCCGCCTTGGGGAGCTTGAGGACGTGGAGCGGTCGGAAGGCGAGGAGATCGGCCTCCGCTTCTTCGTCGGCAGCCGCTCGGCAAGCGTTTCCTCCTCCGATCTCTCGGCCGAGGCGCTTTCCGCTCTGGTGGAGCGCGCGGCGGCGATGGCGCGGGAGGCGCCGGAGGATCCCTATGCCGGCCTCGCCCCCGAGGAGCGGCTGATGCGCGATCCGGGGCCGGACGTCGACGGCGATGACGGCCGCGATCCGCTTCCAACGGAATTAAAGGAGCGGGCGCTCGCAACCGAGGCTGCGGCGCGCGCTCTGCCGGGCATCACTAACAGCGAGGGGGCGAGCGTCAGCGCCGGCCGCTCCGTGATCGCGCTCGCGACCAGCCACGGCTTCTGCCGCGGCTATTCGACCAGCGGCTATAGCGGCACCGCCGGCGTGCTCGGCGGATCGGGTGCGGACATGCAGCGCGATTTCGCGAGCCACAGCGCCCGTCACTATGACGATCTCGACGCGCCGGAGGCAATCGGCCGTCTCGCCGCCGAGCGGACGCTTGCGCGGCTCAACCCCGGCAAGCTCCAGAGCGGCACGATGCCGGTGGTGTTCGATCCGCGCGTCGGCGGCAGCCTCGTCGGCCATTTGCTCGGCGCGATCACCGGGGCGGCGATCGCCCGCAAGACCAGCTTCCTGCTCGGGCGGGAGGACGATCTGATCTTCCCTCAGGGGATCACGATCCGCGAGGACCCGCACAAGAGGCGCGGCCTGCGCTC
>NZ_DASVUE010000174.1:0-1574 GCF_036387215.1 Allosphingosinicella sp.
CGCCCAGATCGGCCGACCCGTCGCCGGCAAGACCGGGACGACCACCGCGAACAAGGACGGCTGGTTCATCGGCTTTTCGAGCGGGATCACGACCGGCGTCTGGATGGGACGCGACGATGCGCGGCCGATCCCGGGCCTTCAGGGCGGGCGGGCACCGGCCGCCGCCTTCCACGCCTTCATGGTTCGGGCCGTCGCCAACCGGCCGGTGGAGCAGTTCGAGACCGAGGTGACCCTGCCCGACTGGCAGACCGACGGCGACAATGCCGCCTGGGAAGGCGAGCCCGACGACATGATGCTGGTCGATCCGGACGGCAATCCGATCCCCGCGGACGGACAGCCGGCGCCGGGCGCTGCCACGCCCGAGCCGCGGACACGGCCGCGCGAGGAGCAGCCGCCGGAAGAGGAATTGAACCAGGAGTGGCTGGACAGGGTCACCAACCGCAACCGTCCGCCGCCGCCGCCCCGGGAGCCGCCGCCTCCGCCGCAGGACGACCGCTAGGAAGGCCTTCCGAGACGGTGGACGGACGCCCCGTGCCGGCGCAGCCACTGGCGGGCGGGCTTCGGATCCCAGCCCAGCAATTGCTCGAGCAAAGCATGGAACTGGGGTCCGTGGTTCATGTGCACCCGGTGCGCGACCTCGTGCGCGACCGTCGCCCGCCGCACCCATTCGGGCACAAGGATCAGCCGCCAGCTGTAGCGGATGGCGCCCGAGCTCGAGCAGCTTCCCCAGCGCGACAGCGGATCGCCGATGCCGGTGCGGGCGACGGTGACTCCGGCCTTGGCGGCGAATTCGCGCGTCTCACGGTCCAGCACCGTCCGCGCATGCTGTTTCAGCCAGCGCAGCAGCCTCGGCTCGAGCGTTTCGAGCGGACCACCGACGATCATGCGGCCGCTCTCCACCTTCACCACCCGCGAGGCGGAGGGGCTCCAGTCGATCCGATGCGGCTCCCCGTGGAGCGGGATTTCGGCGCCGGGCTCGATCGGCGCCGCGGCCGGCCTTGCCGCAAGCGCGGCCTCGATCCAGGCGCGATGCCCGGCCGCCCATTGCAGCGCCTTCCGCTCCGAGGCGCGGGGCGGGAGGGTCAGGACGACCGCTCCCGTTCGGGCATCGACGCGCAGCCGCATCACCTTCGCACGGGGCGAACGTTTCAGCGTCAGTGGAGTGCTGGTCCCACCCGCGTGGAAGCTCAGGTCAGAGCTCACGGTCCGTCATGTGGTAGCTGAGGTCCCCCGCCTCCGTCTCCGACACGGTCCAGCCGCGCACCGACATTCCGGCCGCGTGGACGCTCTCCGGATCGCCGCTGATCAGATGATGCCACTCGGGGAGCGGCTTGCCTTCCGAACGGAGCCGATAGGCGCAGGTGGACGGGAGCCAGCTCAGCCGTCCGGCAAGTTCGGGGGTCAGCCGCACGCAATCGGGCACGAAGGCTTTCCGCTGGCGATAGTTGCTGCAGCGGCCGGTTTGCGCATCGAGCAGCTTGCAGGTGACGTTGGTGCCGTGGATCTCGCCCGTCGCCTCGTCCTCCAGCTTGTGGAGGCAGCATTTGCCGCAGCCGTCGCAGAGCTGCTCCCAT
>NZ_DASVUE010000175.1:0-6900 GCF_036387215.1 Allosphingosinicella sp.
ATCCACCTCGACACCTATGTCGGAATGGGCTTCTCCAATCTCGTGGCGCTCTCGATATTGCTGGCGGCGGCGACCACCCTCCATGCGAGAGGTATCACGGATATCCAGACCTCAGCGCAGGCGGCGGAAGCTTTGCGCCCCGTTGCCGGTGAGTTCGCGTTCCTCCTCTTTGCTCTTGGTATCATCGGAACGGGATTGCTCGCCTTGCCGGTGCTTGCCGGATCGGCCGCTTACGCACTTGGGGAGATCCTCGACTGGCACGTGGGGCTGAGCCGAGCGCCGGGCCATGCAAAACTCTTCTATTCTGTCATCGCCGCCGCGACGCTCCTCGGCACTTTGATCAATTTCACGGAGCTTGATCCTGTCAGGGCGCTGGTTTGGGCGGCGGTCGTCAACGGTGTCGCTGCGGTACCCATCCTCGCGCTCATTCTTCTGCTCGGGAGCCGGTCCGATGCGATGGGCGCGTTCACCACGCCGCGCGCCCTGTCCGTGTTAGGGTGGCTGACGACGTTCATCCTGGCGTTCGCTGCGATCGGGATGATCGCGACCGCGCAATGAGGAAGCGTCAGCGGTCCCCACTCATTAGCTGCGCATCTTGGGCCCGGCTCTGAGCGCTTCGACGATGATGTTCTGCCCAGGCTCAACCCGCGCCGCGGCCTCGGCAGGAACTCCGGCGCGCTCGAGCAGGCGGCGGATGGGATGGAAGGCCACCAGCACTTCCCCCGATGTGGCCTCCCGCACCAGAACGCGAAACGGAAGGTCGAGCGCGGCGCTCGGCGCTTGCAGCATCAAGGGCGTCCCTCCCCGCGGACTGCCGTAGAAGATGACTACCGTTGGAGGCATGTCGAGGCCCATTGACCGAGCAGCTCCTGCGTGGTCTATGCGGAAGAAGATGCTCAGGCCGGCCGCTTGGATGGCGCGTTCGACCAGGTCCACTGTTTCGAGAAAAGACAGCGTGCTCGGCATCTCCACCAAGTCTCGTGCGTCAACTTCGATCATGCTTTCACCTCGTCGGGTATTTGCTGGCAGGCAGTGGCACGTACGGCTGTCATGTTCCGCATTTCGACATCCGTGGCGCTGCCGCCAAAGTGAACTGACGTGGGGAAATGATCTTCCGGGAAGGAACGAGGCGTTATCTCCGGGCACTTCTGGACGCTGAGGAGCCACTGCCGGCCGTCGATCTGGAGGCACCGCAAATGTCGGCCAAATGACATCTCACAAGGCCTGACTGGGTTCGCTCCGCCGGAGGAGGCAAGCCTCGAACAGGTGGAGCGGCGATCAACGCCGCCGAGCCCCCTGACCCCGAGGACCGAGCATGTCATCCCTGAACACCGCCCGATCAGCCAAAGACTGCCGAACAGTCATTCCCTTCAGAAGCCGCGACCCTGAGCAGCCTCGTCCGTTCAGCTGCGTGCGCCCCATCGCCGAAGTAAAGAAGAATTGCGGCACGTTTCCCGGGGTCGAGCACGAACTCGGCTGGCGACAGCGCCCAGCGGCCCGTACTGCATCGGGTATCGCACTCGGTCGCTGGCGGGAGGACGCCTCTCAGGCCCGACGCTACGAGGTGGCCGGCAACGCCGAGTGCGTGACGATCGAGCTCGCGCTACGACCGATGGACCTGTCGCTCGCTGTGGACGGCCGGCAGGTCTACAACGGCAAAGCGCCGTCAGGATGGGTGCACATCACCAACGCAGGCTCAGCCCCAAGTGCGGAGTTCCGAAGCCCATGCGACGTTCTCCACCTTTTCGTACCGACGGGGCTGATAGACGGGGTGAACAACAAAGGTGGGGCACTCCCGCTTTCACCCGACAACTCGGGGCTGCCGGTGGCCGACCCTGCTATTGAGCGCATGGCTTGGCTCTTGCTGAAGTCCGCAGAATTCGATGTGCCCGCGGCCGACCTGTACGTCGAGGGCATCAGCCTTGCCATAGTCGCACGACTGTGCAGCCGAGCGCAGCTCGGCGGATGTGCCTCGGCGGAGCGCCAGGGGCTGGTCAAATGGCGGCTCAAGCGGGTGTTCGAGTATGTGGAGGCTGAGCTTTCAGAGCCGCTGTCCCTCGCGGACCTTGCTAGGTCGGCCGGCCTCAGCCGGATGCACTTTGCGGCGCAGTTCCGAGCCGCAACCGGCATACGGCCGCACGAATATCTCATGCGGCGACGGATCGAGCGGGCACAGGAGATCCTTCGTACCACCTCGATGCCGCTCGCCGAAGTGGCCCTCAGCGTCGGCTTTCAGACCCAGGCACATTTCACCACCGTCTTCCGCCGTCTCCTGGACGAAACGCCGGGACGATGGAGGGAACTGAGACAAGCCGGTTGCAGCGCGATGGATCTCCACGGGGAGCGCAGACCCTCCAATCGATGAGGTATGGGTAACGCCACAGTGCATTCTGATGCGTCCTGTGCAGATCGGGAAGAATGCGCCTTTCCGCAGCCTTACTCCTCAACGGCCTCAATCGGGCAGGAGGAGTTTCGAAATGCTCAGCTCGCTGGTTATTGCAATGGTGCTGGGGGCGACCTCGCCCGGCTCGGCACCTGAAACTTTGCAGGTCTACGGACCCGGCGGGCCATACCCGGCGATGCGCGAAGCCGCCGCCACGTTCGAGCGAACGACCGGAACTCAGGTGAAGGTCACCGCTGGGCCGACGACGGAATGGATTTCCCAGGCGAAGGTCGATGCCGACCTCCTGTACAGCGGCGCCGAGACGATGATGACCGATTTCGTCGGTGCCATGGACGGGCAGCTACGATCGGAAGATGCAGTCCCGCTCTACCTTCGCCCCTCAACCATTCTCGTGCGCCCGGGCAACCCCGCCCGAATACGCGGCCTTAAGGATCTCCTTGCGCCCGGAAGGAGGATTCTTGTCGTCAATGGCTCTGGCCAGCAGGGTCTCTGGGAGGACGTTGCCGGGCGGCTCGGAGATCTCGATACGGTCAAGAGATTCCGCGCCAATATCCAGACTTTCGCAAAGAACAGCGCGGAGGCCAAACAGGCCTGGGTTGCGGATCCCACGCTCGATGCTTGGCTCATCTGGGACATATGGCAGGTCGCGAACCCGGACCTCGCGGACGCAGTGCCCGTCGAGCCTGAATACAGGATCTATCGCGACATGGGCGCGGTCCTGACCGCCCAAGGTAAGCAAAAGCCCGCCGCCGTCGCCTTTCTCGATTTCCTCAGCTCTCCGGAGGGCGAGAAGATATTCATGAAATGGGGCTGGAGCCGCCGAGCCGGCCGGGCGGCAGGCCGGTGAGCAGGAGTGGTCATGGCGAGGAGGACCGCCGCGCTGCAATCAAGATGCTGGCCACCTTTGCCGCAGCTGGAGCCGGCGCCCTTGGTCTTTTCGCCTCCCGCGCGGCTGCCGCTCCAACTGAGGTCGTCCCCAACGCCGCACGGGATCTCCGCGAGCTCATGGACGCCATGGCGCGAGCGCCGCGCCGCCGCAGCTTCAAGACCGTCCCCATGATCCTCCGGGACAAGAACCTGTGGGACCACGAGGCGCTTTCCGCCGTCCTCGCTTATCGGCCGCCGCACAAGCAGGTCTGGGACAATAAGGACATTGCCGGCCCCTGGCTGAATTCGATGCGGAATGCGCTCAACAACCAGATCTGGTCATATCGGCACCCCGACTTCCTGGCGGTCTCCATGACCCACGGGACCGCTCAACTTGCGCTTTACGATGAAGCGGCCTGGGCCAAGTACAAGCTGGCCGACCGCACCGGCGGGGCGTTCAGAAGCAACAGCCTCATCCTCGATCAAAAGGCAGCAAGCGCCGATCCCGACGACTTCGAAGCAGCCGACGGCGTCTTCTCGCTTCACAACAACACCATCCCCGCGCTTGTGCGGCGGGGTGTCGTCTTCGGAGCGTGTCACAATGCTGTCTGGGAGTTGGCTTCGGCTCTGCTCCAGGACGGCGTCAATCCCGACAAGCTGACGCAGGAGGCCCTCGCAGCCGACCTAACGAACCACCTCATCGCGGATGCTGTCATCACGCCCGGGGCAGTCGGAACCCTACCGGAGCTCCAGCACGTGGGGTTCCACTATGCCACCTGAAAACCGGCGCATGCTTCGGAAACTCTGTGCCGCCATGGCCATGGCAGGGATGATCATGGGAGGCGGCACGGGAATGGCGCAGACACCACCGGCCCCCAGTGTCGAGCCTCCTTCTTCCGCGCTGAACCCGCCCTGGCAGCATGGAAGGAACAACGATGCGGTCGTGAGAGGGGTTGAGTTCACAATTCCGGACATCGACGTCCTCGCCGACTTCCATGGCGTACTCAACGACCCGAAGCTCGTTCTCTATGTCGGCGGCAACTACTTCTTTGCCATGGCGCCCCTCGTCGAAGCGTTCGAGCGACTCCACCCGCACTACAAGGGGCGGCTTTTTTGGGAGACTCTGCCGCCCGGGATTCTCGCGCAGCAGATCCGGGCGGGCGGAACGATCACGGTTGGCAACATGACCTGGACGGTGAAACCGGACATCTATCTTGCCGGACTTTCCGAGGTGAAGGGGCTGATCTCCGAAGGGATCCTAGTCGGCCCGCCGACGGCATATGCGACGAATACCCTCACGATCATGGTGCCGAAGGGCAATCCGGCTCGTATCCGCAGCCTCACCGACCTATCCCGCCCGGGCCTTCGCCTGGCGATGCCCAATCCGCAGTTCGAGGGTGTGGCCACGCAGATCAAGCAAGCCCTGGTCAACGCCGGAGGGCCCGCCCTCGAGAAATCCGTTTACGAGACTAAGGTCGCCGATGGGACCTCAATCCTGACGCAGATTCACCACCGCCAGACACCTTTGTTCCTCATGAAAGGAATGGTCTCGGCCGGCGTGACCTGGAAATCGGAGGCGCTCTTCCAGATGCAGATCGGAAATCCGATCGAATATGTGGACATACAACCGGACCAGAACGTCTCGGGTATCTACGCGGGCGCGGCCGTTCGGGCTGCCCTTCACAAAAGGGCGGCGAAGGAGTGGCTGGACTTCATCGCCTCACCCGCTGCGCTGGAAATCTTCGAGCGCTACGGCTTCCGGCCCTACGTAGCTGAGACCGAAGCGTCTGGTCGGAACTGAGGCATACAACCGGCTTCGGCGTGCAATCCCGCAGCGAGCGTGCGCGATCGATAGAGGCCATTCTCGCGCTCCGATATGCCCCGCTCAGATGGGAGGCGCCGAAGTCGATGTCGAATTGGGGCCGCTCTCTTTCCGCACCATTTCTGCGCCACCCTCACGCTCAATGCGAACTGCAACGCAACGCTTTCAATGGCTCTCCTCCGTGACCGAGCCCCTAGACCCCGCAAATTTCGAGCGAGCGCTCGGCCTGGCCATTCTGGCATGCGCCGGATGGGTAGACGCGGCCGGTTTCCTCATGTTCTCGGGCATCTTTGTTTCTTTCATGAGCGGTGACACCACGCAACTCGGAGTTCGCCTCGGCCAAGGCGAATGGGACTGGGCCGGAGTGTCGAAGTTCCTGCTTCCGCCCGTCATATTCGTAGCGGGCGCGGCAATCGGACGGGTCATTGCCAACGCGAGGCCCGGATTGGCCCGCCCGCTATTGCTTTGCATCGTTGCGGCGCTGCTCACCGCAACCGCCATCGGCGGCATGGTGGAAGTGGGCAGCTTCCCGCTTCTCGCCGCGCTCATCGCGATGGGAATGCTGAACCAGGTCATTCGTGAAGAGAATGGCGTACCGGTCGGAACGATGGTGACCGGGGCACTGGTGCGGTTGGGGGAAGTGCTCGGCGATCGGGTCACGGGTGCGCCTGGCAAGGTGTGGGACAATGCAGGCCAATGGCTGGTCTTCGTCATTGCGGCCGGACTGGGCGCCGCGGCGTACGATCTAGCAGGCGCCAGCGTCTTCCTTGTCCCAGCCGCCGCCTCTCTGTTTCTCGCAGTGCAAACAGCCAAAGCAAGCCCGACCAGCGGAAGTGGCCGCACCTTGAACTCGCCGAAAGGAACTGGATGATGACGTCGAACGAGCACCAATCAGTGTCACAGACCGGCCACGAGATACCGGCGGCCGGAAATCCGGACCTTCCGGCGGAAGGTCAGGTCAATGTCGTCGGAGATCTGGAAAGCCTTCGAAGCACCGGGCCGCAGGACGCGGTGATGGAATCCCTCTTCCCGTCCCAAGGCAACCCGCCGGCGACCGACGTCAGCACGCAGCCCTTCTTCTGGTCCTCGTTCAATATCTCGCCCAAGCGAGTGCAACGCGGCGGGTGGGCCAGGGAGGTCACGGGAAGTGACTTCCATCTCTCCAAGGAAATCGCTGGAGTGAACATGCACCTGGCACCGGGTGGGATCAGGGAGCTCCACTGGCACCAGACTGCAGAATGGGGGATCATGACCCGCGGCTGGTGCCGTGTGACGACGGTGGACCAATATGGCCGTCCCAGCGTGGAGGACGTCGAGGAGGGCGACCTCTGGTACTTTCCTGCCGGCATACCGCATTCGCTCCAGGGCCTCGGGCCGACAGGAGCCGAGTTCGTCCTGGCTTTCGACGGTGGCGAGCAATCGGAGAGTAATACGCTCCTGGTGACGGATTTCTTCGCCCATGTTCCATTGGAGGTGCTGGCGAAGAACTTCGGCCTGCCGGCCGAAACCTTCCGCGACATGCCGCTCCACAACCTCTGGATCTTCCAGGGGGAGGAGCCGGGCGAGCTGCGTTTGGACCAGCTCTCGGTTGAGGCCGAACCCAAGGACGAACCGGTGATCTTCCGCCTCTCCCGATCCGAGCCGGTCCGGAAGAATAGCGGCGGCCAGATACAGATTGCCGACAGCAGCAACTTCAAAGCCTCGAAGACGGTCGCTGCGGCCCTCGTGACGGTCGAGCCCGGCGGCATGCGCGAGATGCATTGGCATCCGAACGCCGATGAATGGCAATATTATCTGCAGGGCAAAG
>NZ_DASVUE010000176.1:0-26487 GCF_036387215.1 Allosphingosinicella sp.
TCACGATCAGCGGCACCACGGCCACCTACACGCCGACTAACGGCTACTTCGGGGCGGACAGCTTCACCTACACCGCGACCGGCCCCGGCGGCACCTCGTCGCCCGCGAGCGTCAGCATCACGGTCGCGACGCCGGCGGCTCCGACCGCAGCCCCGGCGAGCGCCAACGTGCCCTATAACTCGAGCGGCACGGCCACCACGCTGCAGCCGTCGGGCGTCTACACCTCGCTGGCGGTCGGCACTGCGCCCGGCCACGGCACCGTCACGATCAGTGGCACCACCGCCACCTACACGCCGACGAACGGCTACTTCGGGGCGGACAGCTTCACCTACACCGCCACGGGTCCGGGCGGGACTTCGGCTCCGGCCACCGTCAGCATCACCGTGAGCACCCCGGCGCCGCCGCAGGCGACCTCGCTGACGCCGGCCGCCACGGTCACCAACGGCCCAGGCGCCAGCGTCACCATCAACGTGCGGCCGCTGATCACCGGCGTGGCAACCGGCATCGCGGTCGTGACGCCGCCGCAGTCAGGCACGGTCACGCTCGACCAGACCGCCTTCACGGCGACCTACACGCCAAATGCCGGCTTTGCGGGGACTGACAGCTTCACATTCCGGGCGAACGGCCCCGGCGGCTCGTCCAACATCGCCAGCGCGTCCGTCCAGGTGATCTCGGCCGCGCCAACGGCGCAGCCGCGGCAGGTCAGTGTCTTGGCCGGCCGGCCGATCACCATCGATCTGACCGGCAGCGCGGTCGGCGCGCCATTCACTGGCGGTTCCCTGGTCTCGGTCAGCCCGGCCGATGCGGCCGACGTCAATCTGATCGAAGGCGGCACCGCCGCCAGCCGCACCTACGCCATCAACTTCACCTCGCGCGGCAGCTTCTCCGGGCCGGTGACGATCCTCTACAGGCTCACCAATGCCGGCGGCACTTCGGCGCCGCTGACCTTGACGGTGAACGTGCAGGCGCGGCCTGACCCGAGCACCGACCGCGAAGTGCGCGGGCTCGAGCAGGCCGAAACCGGTGCGGCGCGGCGCGCGGCGGACACCCAAATTCACAATTTCGGGCGCCGCCTGGAGCAGCTCCATAGCGATGCGCCGAGCGGCGGCTTCGCGGTCACCCTCCAGCCCGGCATTCCGATGAGGGGCGAGTATGGGCAGCAAAATGCAGGCCGCTACCGCAATTCGGCCCAGCCGGATCAATTCGGCGCCGCCGCCGGCCGCGCTGGCTACGGCAGCCCTGCTCTCGGGCAGGCGCGCTATCAGGCCACGCCGGCTTCCTACACCGACACTGCGGGCGGTTTCGGCGGGGCCGGCGATGCCGGGATGAGCGGCGGGTCGGGCGGTTATGGATCGGCCGGCGAGGCCGGTCCCGGTCCTTCCACCGACGAAGCCGGCGCAGCGACGGGGCAAGGCGGTGACGCTTCGACCGGTGCCGCAGGCAACGGGCGCCGCCGCAACGGCAGCGTCGAGCTGTGGGCGAATGGCAGCGTGATCGTGGGACGTCGGGATCCGGTCACCGGGGTGGACGAGTTCTCGATCACCACCTCCGGCCTTACCGGCGGCGCCGACATCCGTCTCGCGGATGGAGTGACGATCGGCGCCGGTGCGGGCTTCGGCCACGATCATAGCGATATCGGCGACCATGGGACCGAGCTCGACTCGCAAAGCTGGGTGGCCGGCGTCTACGGCAGCTTCCGCCCCGCTCGCGGTGCCTTCATCGACGTTCTGGTCGGCGTTGGCGGGCTCGACTTCGACCTGACCCGCTATGTCACCGCCACGGGCGCCTTCGCTTACGGCGAACGGCAGGGCGACCTGCTGTTCGGCTCGGTCACTGCCGGCATCGAGCGCCGTGATCGCAACATCAACTGGTCGCTCTACGGCGGGGTCGAGGCCAGTCGTGCAGGGCTCGACGGCTATACGGAGAGCGGACCGCTCGGCTACTCGCTGACCTACGATCCGCGCACGTTGAAAGCCATGGCGGGTCTGCTGGGCGGCCGCTTCGGGCTGGACCGGCAGATGGGCCGGGCGGTCTTCACGCCGCGCGGCCGCATCGAATATCGCTACGACTTCATGGATGTGGCGGACCAGCGGGTGCGCTTCAGCGATTTCATCACCGGCCCGTCCTACCTGATCGATGCCGATGGCTGGTCGCGCAGCCGCTTCCTCCTGGAGCTGGGTTTCGGCCTTCGACTGCCGACCGGCTGGCAGTTCGGCCTCGACCTCACCGGAGAAGCGTCGGGCAACAGCCGGTCGGCCGGGGTACGCGGGCAAGTCTCCCTCGGCTTCTGATGCGCCGCCGCGGCTTGACTGCGCCTGGCGCCAGCTGCGTTGGACCGGGAACAGCTCAGGTGGAAGCGCGGCTCCCGCGTCGGTTCGGCAACCATCGATCGGCCGACTGCGCAGGCAGATGACCAGCCTCAACCGCACGTTGCCCAGATTGTCCGCAACGGCTCGTTGGCGGTGTGAGACAGAGCCCGAATGAAGCGCCCGCTTTGGGCCTTCGGCGCCGCAATGCAGACGGTCGTCGACCGGCCAAAAGCGGCCGGTTCGGCCACTTCGATCGTGACCGGCGAATAATTTGCGCAGCTGGCGCGCCTCTCGGCGCCAGATCAACCGGCTGCGCCGGCGCCGGCATGCCGGGTTTCCGCGCGAGTACGAACTGGGTAGCGGCGGAAGCGAACCTCCCGATGATAAGCCGGGGACGGGAGTGAGCCGATGAAGAAGAGAGGACAATTGCCAGTCCCGGCCGATCTTGGCGAACTGTGGCTGCGGCGGAGGCCGATCCATAAGGTGTGGCATCGCGTCCTCGATCGCAGGGATCCTGCTCATACGCGGTGGCTGGTTCAGCGGGCGCTGCAGGCGGCGCGTAGAAAGGGGTTTGGCGGATTGATCGAATTCACCGACGAGGCGGCAGTGGCGCAGGAATGGCACCTGTTCGAGATCAAGGGCCGCGCGAAGGTCAGCATGTTCCTGTCGGCAACGGCGCCGCTTCTACGCCGCGGCCTGATCGAACTCGAAGTCGATGGGCGAAAAGTGGGCACACTGGCGCCGCCCGCGCAGGCTCGGTCCAGCCAGAGGCGGCGTCGTGCGGCGGGACAGGAAGCGGTGGCGAAGCGCTTGGCCCGCTCCGCCCGCCTCTAGGACCTGAACCACCGGCCGCCGTAGGATTGCGGGGCGTCGGGAGATGACCTGGTTCAGTTGCAGGAAAATAGGCGGCCGCAGGCGCTCGAAAGGGCGCTCAGGCAGTCTCGCCGGCCTCGTTGATGCGCGCCTCGAGGTCGGCCAATCCTGCCAGCAGGTCCGCAAAGGGAGGAGGCGCGACCATGAACATGTCGGCCATCGCTTCATAGTCGCCGGCGAGCGCCTGCTGGATCTGCTGGGAAGGTGCAAGCCGCAGCGTGGCGAGGAGCGCTGTCGCGTAGGACGCCGAGGCATCCGCGAACATCACGCTCTTGTTGCGGACGACCTGCTCCAGCAGCGCGGGCTGTGCCAAGGCCGAGGCCGTGACTCCAGCACGGTGCAGCATCAGCATGTCGTAATAGTGCCGCGACAGGCCATCGCGCATTTTGCCGCCATGATGGAGGGCGTGGAGAATCGTTGCCTTCTCCCAGAAGGTCCGCTCGACGCTAAGCGTCTCCACCGAGGTCCCGGCTTCAGGCAGGGCCTCGGGAAACTGCTCCGCCAGATAAGGCTGGATCATCCGATCCTCGAAAGGATCGGGATCGCCGCGCGCGCCGAATTCCAGCTTGATCCTGGGCTTGATATAGCCACCGTCGTCGTCTGCGGCATAGTCGCCTGGGCGATAGTCACCTGCAGAGTAGGCTGCCGTACGTGGATAATTGAACAGGAGCGTCTGGCTGTCCTTGTCTTCGGGATCGAGCTCGATACTCCACCCTTCGTTGCCCAGCTCGGCCTCGATCGCTGCGGCCAGCGCCGGCTTGGCCATCGTTGCGACATATTCCTGAGCCGCCTTTTTCAGCGCCTTCGTGCGGCGCTGGCGTTCATTGGAGCCGATCCCGGCCTCCATCGGCGATGCCACTTTGTCGAGCAGCGGCGCAGTCCGCCGGATGGTCAGGTCGATATCTTCAGAGAAGCGTTGGATGATGCCATAGGCCTTGGAAAGCGAGGTTCCGCCTTTGAAGGTGACATGACCCTTAAGGTCAGGCGTGGCGCCGAGCCGCCTGAGCGTCCAGCAGACCCAGAAGTCCTTCTCGATGACGATAGTTGTGAGGTCGCGCTGCGCAGCGGCCTCCTCGATGAAGACGCGGCGCTCGGCCGGGCTGAGGCGGGCAAAGTCATCCATTGTGCGCACTGCCGATCTTCAGGATGACGTCGCCCATCCATCCCGGCATCGAAGGCCGCGCCTGAAGCAGCTGCTTCAAGGCTCGATCGTCGATCCGCGTCGCTAGCCGCCGGATGACGTCCGCATCGACCTGGGCCTTGCCGAGTTGGGCGAGTGCCTGCAGCACCGCGTTCGCGGTGTCGGACGCGTGGTCGAGAACCGGCGCGCGGCTGTGCCGGAGCGTCACGCTACGGCCTGCGGCCTTGGCGACGCGCGAGCGGCCGCTGGTCGCGAAGCTGGCCCGTGCCGGCACCTGAGTCGATAGGCCGAGCTTGTTGGCCGCCGCTGCACCCGATGGCGCCAGCTTGTCGCCGCTCCGGTTTGCGATCGCATCGGCGATAGCGGCGGAGTCGGGAGTCAGGACGCCAAGCCTGTCATGCTGCCGGGGATAGTCATAAAGGCCCCGGCCGAGCCGGCGGACCAACCCGGATTTCACCAGGCGGGAGATGGCGACATCGACCGATCCGCGCGAGCCGAAGTCGATAAAGTGCTTGGGCGTGAACACCCAGCCGCGCCCCTTGCCACGGACACGCTTCATGATCTTATCGGCCATAGCGGGCATGGTTTGCTCCTTTCTTGTTAGATAATAGCACCGTTATTTCTAACAAGATACCCCCCCCCTTGCTCTAGCTGTAAGTGGCCTTGGATGCCGAGTTTTACATGCGAACCCGCATCGGCGTGCCCTTAGCGCAACCGGAGGGAAGGGACCAGCGACAGCACCTGTGGCCCTAGCCACTCCGCATGAGAAACTGACGCCCGGGCCACGGACGGGAGCAGCTCCTCGGCCAGCCAGGCGATCCCGAGCGGCAACCACGCCTCCTTCACACCTTCGCACGCGGGAGTGGCGATGCAGCCACTGTGTCCCGATTCGTGTCCCGATTTTTATTGCGCAGCTGACTTGATTCGCTAAACTATTGATCGGCCGTCGCTTTCTGCGGCCTTCGGTTGGCCGCACGCGGTTTTTGGTGCCGGCATTCGCAGGTTCGAATCCTGCCGCCCCAGCCAACCGGCATCTCAGGCTCTCGCGCGTGCGGGAAGAACGAGAGACGTAACAGGTGACCTCCCTTTTCGGTCCCGGAGCTTCCGAATACATCCTTCCGGTCGCGGGTGGGTTGCTGCTGCTGATCGCGCTGATGCGGGTGCCTTATCTCGGAGGGGCGATCCGGATCCTCATTTCCATCGCGCTTGTCGGATTCCTGGTGCTGCTGCTCGCTCAGCGGGCGCCGATGGATCCGGTGCTGGAGGGGGCTCACCAGCCGGCTCGGGCTCGACCGGCAGGAGGTGGTCGGCAAGGAGATGCGGATCAAGATGTCGCCGAACGGGCATTTCATGGCCAATGTCCGGATCAACGGCGTCAGCCGCCGAATGATGATCGACAGCGGCGCCACCGTCACTGCGCTCTCGGAAGGCACGGCGGAAGCGGCGAAGCTGGCGGACGAGCCGGATATCGTGCCGGTGGTGCTGCAGACGGGAAACGGAATGGTCCGGGCGAGAACCGCCACCGTGAAGACGCTGCGGCTCGGCAACATCGTGGCTAGGGATCTGAAGGTGGTCGTCTCCCCCAGCCTCGGAGAGATGGATCTCCTGGGAATGAACTTCCTGTCGAAGCTGAAATCGTGGCGGGTGGAGGGCCGGACGCTCGTACTGGTGCCGAATCACCCGCAGCCGGCGGTGAGCGACTGAGGCGCCGGGGCACGTCCATTTGTCGGATTTATCGCGCGATTACGGCGGCTTGGTCGGCTTGGTCGCCCGGACTGACCGTTCGGTCGATGATCGCGCGCCTAGCTCGTTCATCCGTGCTTCAGCAAAATCATGACCGATCCCATGCCCTGCCCGGAGGCGGCTGCGAAGCGCCTCGCCAAGGTTGAAACCATCAGCGACTATTATCGGCGCCGCGCGGACGAAGAGCGGCAATGCGCCGACCGCGCCATCGATCAGGACTTGCGCCGCATCCACCTTCAGCGCGCCGCCTCGATGAACCAGCTTGCGGAAGACTCGCGGCTGAAAGCCTGAAAGCAAGTCTCACGCCTCGGGCGCGAGCTGCTCAAGCAAATCCGCAATCCGCTTCAGACGGCGTTCGTCCGCCTCAGTTTGCTCCTTGAGGAGCAGCCGCTCTCCCTTTCTTTCGAGTGAGGCAGCGCCGGCGTCGCCCGCGAAATCGGGCCGTGGCGTCAGTGCAATCGCGGCGGGACCGGCATCGATCCGGGCGACCTTGGCAAGCCGCGCCAGGTGGCGGATTCGGGCTGTCTCGATCAGCGTCGCAGCTTCGGGCGGGAGCGCTCCGAACCGATCCTCCAGCTCGTCCGCGAGGGCGGCGAGATCATTGTCGGAAGCGAGGCGCGCGATGCGGGCATAGAGGTTGATCCGCACCTCCTCCTCCGGAATCCAGCTTTCGGGGAGGCGCCCGGCCAGGCCGAGGTGGAGCTCCGGCACCCAATCGTCGACCTCCTCGCCGCGGGCGGCGCGCAGCGCCTGCTCCAGAAGATGCTGATAGAGGCCGAGGCCGATCAGCTTCATGTGCCCCGCCTGGTTCTCGCCGAGCAGCTCGCCGGCGCCCCTGAGATCGAGGTCGCGTGCGCTGATCGCGAAGCCGGCGCCGAGCTGGTCCAGCGCCTCCATGGTCCGCAGCCGCTTCAGCGTGGCCGGCGCGATCTCGGCGCCCTCTTCGGTCAGAAGCATCAGATATCCGCGCACGCGGCCACGGCCGATGCGGCCCCGAAGCTGATGGAGTTGGGCAAGGCCGAAGCGGTCGGCGCGCCAGATCAGCATCGTGTTGGCGCGCGGGATGTCGAGCCCGGCCTCGATGATGTTGGTGGCGAGGAGCACGTTGCCGTCGCCGCTTGCGAAGCGGATCATCTCCTCGTCGATCTCGGCGGCCGGCATCTTGCCGTGCGCCTGCCGGAGCGTGAGATTGGGGACGAGCGCCCGGAGGCGCTCCGCCATCGGCTCCATATCCTCGATGCGGGGCACAACCACGAAGCTCTGGCCGCCGCGTTTCCGCTCCCGAAGCAAGGCGAGCTTGACGAGCTCCGGCTGGAAGCTGGCGAGCGCGGTTCGGGTGGGGAGGCGGCGGGCGGGAGGCGTGGCGATCAGCGACAGCTCCTGAAGCCCCACCAAAGCCGATTGCAGCGTGCGCGGGATCGGAGTCGCGGTGAGGGTGAGCACATGCGCGTCGACGCTGAGCGCGCGCAGCTTCGCCTTGTCGGCGGCGCCGAACCTCTGCTCCTCGTCGATAATCACGAGCGCCAGATCGTCGAACGAGACGGTCTTGCCGGCGATCATCTGGGTGCCGATCACGATCTTGATGCTGCCGTCGGCAAGGCCCTTCTTGGTCTCGCGCGCTTCGGCCGCGGAGGAGAGGCGGGAGAGGCCTGCGACTTTGATGCCGAAGCGCTCGAAGCGCCGGCGGAAGCTTTCGACATGCTGGCGGACCAGAACCGTGGTGGGCGCGATCAGCGCGGTCTGCTTGCCGGCAAGAGCGGCGACGGCGGCCGCGCGCAGCGCGACTTCGGTCTTGCCGTAGCCGACGTCACCGACCACCAGCCGGTCCATTGGCTTGCCTGAGGCGAGATCGGCCCGCACCGCTTCGATGGCGCGAAGCTGGTCGGGGGTTTCGGCATAAGGGAAGCCTGAAGCGAACCGCTCATAATCGGGCACCGGCGGATCGAGCACCGGGGCGCTTCGCCCGGCCCGCTCCTCGGCAAGCGCGACCAGCTGCCCTGCCGTCTCCGCTATGGTCGCATCGATCTCGCCTCGGCGCTTCTCCCAGCTGGAGCCGTCGAGCTTGTCGAGCGACACGGCGTCTGCCTCAGCCCCGTAGCGCCACAGCCGCCCCGCTTCCTCGATCGGCACCAGCCGCTGCGCCTCGCCGGCATATTCGAAGCGGATCGCGTCGCTCTCGACCTCGCCCGCGGCGATGCCGTCGATACCCCGCAGGATGCCGAGGCCGTGATCTTCATGGATGACCGCGTCGCCGATGCGGAAGTCCGACACTTCCTGCGCGAGCGGATCGGGCGTGCCGCTCGCACCGTGGTCCAGCGCGCGGGCGCCGAGCACATCGGCGGCTGCGACCACCGTCAGCCCATCGGCGGTCCAGCCTCGGTCGAACTCGGCTTCAAGCGTCAGCAGCGCGCCCGCTTCGGCTTCTCCGACATCGTTCCAGCTCCTCGCGGCCCGCGGACCTTCCCCGATTGCCTGCTCTATCCGCCGCGACAGGAAGCGAATGTCGCGGGCCGACCCTGCGATCAGGACTCGCTGCCCGCTTTCGCGTGCGGCCCTGATCACGCTTAAGGAGGCGCGCTCGGGCCTCTTGTCCTCGATGAAGCGCCGGCCCGGCTGCTCGACGCCCTCCGCCAGGTCGACGCGGGCGCGGCCGGTGAGCGGCGTCTTCCAGTCGCGGGTCAGCTCCGATGCGGAGCGCCTCGTCTCGGTCGCAAGCGAGATGAACCGGTCCCGCAAGTCGATTGCCTCCGGATCGACGGCCGCCGCCGCGCCGGGAAGATGCTCGAAGATCGAAACGGCATCCTCGCCGGCCGGAGGTTCGACCGCGGGGCGGATTGCCAGCCTCGGCAGATCTTCGTGGTTTCCGAGCTGGGTGAGGGGGTCGTAGACGTGGAGCTGCGTGATCCGCCCTTCGTGTACGTGGATCCGCACCGGCTTCTCCGAATCGGCTGGGAAGAGATCGATGGTGGCACCGCGGATCGCGAATTCGCCGGGCTCGTCCACCCGGTCGTCGCAGAAATAGCCCATCTCCTCCAGACGTGCCGCAAGGACCCCGCCGTCCAGCCTCTCACCCATCTCCAGGAGGAGCGGCGGTGCGGCGAACGCTGGCGGCGGCGCCACCTTGTGCGCGGCCGAGATCGCGTCCGTGACGAACAATAGGGGCTCGTCCCCCGCTTCGTGCAGCGCGGCGAGCGCAGCCACCCGCCGGCCGGCGATTGCGGGGGAGGAGGGGGTGGCCTCGCCCGGAAGCTTGTCAGGCGGCGGGCACCAGAGGACCCTCGCCGTAGCCATTGCGGCGGCGGCTTTCGCGATCGCTTCGCCGCGCTGGTCGCCGCATGCGATCACTATCACGCTGCCGTGCCTCAGCGCCTCGCACAGCCGCGCGACGGTCGGCCCGAGCGGAGCGTGGCGCCGCCGCTCGGCCGCCGCATGTTCGTTCATGGATAAGGGCGCCCCCGTTGAAAGAGCTTGTTGAACGTGGTCTGAGGAGCGGCGTTCCACGGGGCAGGAGAAGCATATGTCGGCATCGCCCATTCACGTCGGCATCGGCGGCTGGGATTACGATCCGTGGCGGGAGACCTTCTACCCGCCTGGCCTCCCCAAGACGAAGCAGCTCGAACATGCGGCGGGGCGCTTGAGCGCGATCGAGATCAACGCCACTTACTACAAGCTCCAGAAGCCGGAGCTGTTCGCGAAATGGGCGAAGGCGGTGCCGGACGGCTTCAAGTTCGCGATCAAGGGCTCGCGCTACTGCAGCAACCGCAAGCTGCTGGCGGACGGAGGGGAAGGGGTTGAGCGGTTCTGCGCGCAGGGGCTGACCGAGCTCGGCGACAAGCTGGGGCCGATCCTGTGGCAGCTGATGGCGACGAAGCGGTTCGACCCGGACGACATGGCTGCGTTCCTCAGGCTGCTGCCGAGGGCTCAGGACGGCGTGAAGCTCCAGCACGCGATCGAGGTTCGGCACGAGAGCTTCCGCGATCCCGCCTTCGTGGCGATGGCGCGGGAGGCTGAGGTGGCGATCGTCTATGGCGACAGCGAGGAATTCCCCTGCGTCGCCGACATCAGCGGCGACATCGTCTACGCACGGCTGATGAAGGCGCGGGCGGAGGTGGGGACGGGATATGAAACGCCGGAGCTGGACCGCTGGGCCGGCATCGCCCGTGCCTGGGCCGCTGGGGAAAGCCCGCCCGGGCTGCCGTACAACGCCGCTCCCGCGCCGGTTCAGCCGCGCGCGACCTACGTCTTCTTCATCTCCGGGGCCAAGGAGCGGAACCCGGCGGCGGCGCAAGAGCTGATCGCACGGCTATGAACCCGCTCTTCGCCGATCTTCCAACCTCGATCTTCGCCCATATGTCGGCTCTTGCCGCCGAGCATCAGGCGATCAACCTCGGCCAGGGCTTTCCCGATTTCGGCTGGCCTGAAGATGTGTTGGAGCGCGCCGCAAATGAGGTCCGGAGCGGCTCCAACCAGTATGCGCCGATGCGCGGGCTTCCGGAGCTCCGCCAAGCGGTGATCGACCATTATCGGCAGCACCAGCGGATCGACTATGAAGTCGATGAAGTGACGATCACCTCGGGCGCGACCGAGGCCCTCGCCTCCGCGATCATGGCGCTGGTGAGTCCGGGCGATGAGGTTCTGCTCTTTCAGCCGCTTTACGATGCCTATGTGCCGCTGGTGCGCCGAGCGGGCGGCGTTCCGCGCTTCGTGCGCCTGACGCCGCCGGACTGGCGGATCACTAACGAAGCAATTGCGGCGGCGGTGACGGAGCGGACGCGGCTTCTCATCTTCAACAACCCGCACAACCCCACCGCCCGGCTGTTCGGGGAGGAGGAGCTCCGGATCATCGCCAATGTGTGCGTGCGTCACGATCTTATCGCCCTTACCGACGAGGTGTGGGAGCATATCGTCTTCGACGGCCGCCCCTTCGTGCCGCTGGCGGCGATGCCGGGCATGCGGGAGCGAACGGTGAAGGTAGGGTCTGCCGGCAAGATCTTCTCGCTGACCGGTTGGAAGGTTGGCTGGATCGCTGCGCCCGAAGAGCTCGCGCTGCCGATCTCGAAGGCGCACCAATATATGACTTTCGCAACGCCGCCGAACCTGCAGGCCGGGGTTGCCTACGGACTTGGAAAGGAGGACGGCTACTACCGCTCGATGCGCGGAGGCTTCGAGGCTGCGCGCGATGCAATGGCCAGCGCGCTCAACCAGGCGGGCTTTGCCGTTTTGCCGGCCGAAGGAACCTACTTCGCCTCGGTCGACCTTGCGGCCTCCGGGATCGGTGCGGACGACGTCAGCTTTTGCGAACGAGCCGTCCGCGAAGCGGGCGTCGCTGCGATCCCGGTCTCCGCCTTTTACGAGGAGGAGCCGGTCCGAAGCGTCGTCCGGCTTTGCTTTGCAAAGCAGCCGGAGACCATCTCTGGCGGTTTGGAGCGGCTGAGGGCGGCGCGGGCCCTGTTCACCAGATCCTGACGCGGTCGGCCGGAGCGAGGTAGAGTTTCTCGCCCGGCTTCACCTGATAGGCATCGTACCAGGGATCCAGGTTGCGCACCGTCAGCACCCGCTCGCGCGCCGGCGAGTGGCCGTCGGTCACCACCTGCTGCCGCAGCGCCGCCTCGCGGACCTTGGTGCGCCACCCTTGCGCGAAGGCGAGGAAGAAGCGTTGATCGCCGGTGAGGCCGCCGATCACCGGCGCCTCTTTGCCGCCAAGCGACATCTTGTAGGCGTCGTAGGCGGCAGCGAGCCCGGCGACGTCGGCGATATTCTCGCCAAGCACCTGGTCGCCCTTGAGGTGGAGGCCCGGAAGCGGTTCATAGGCGCTATACTGATCGGCGAGGCGCTTCGTCGCTCCCTTGAAATGGGCGAGATCCGCTGGCGTCCACCAATTGTGGAGCTTGCCTTGGGCGTCGAACTCGGCGCCGAGATTGTCGAAGCTGTGGCTGATCTCGTGGCCGATGACCGAGCCGATCGAGCCGTAATTGGCTGCGGCGTCCGCGGTGGGATCGAAATAGGGCGCCTCGAGGATTGCGGCTGGGAAATTCAGCGCGTTCTGGAGCGGCAGATTGACCGCGTTCACCGTCTGCGGGGTCATCCACCATTCGCCGCGATCCACCGGCTTGCCGAGCTTCGCCAACTGGTGGCGGGTCTCATAGGCTCGCGCCCGCCAGTAATTGCCGACCGGATCGTTCGGGCGGATGACGAGGCCGCGATAATCCCGCCATGTCTCCGGGTATCCCACGCCGACGCGGAGCGACTGCACCTTGGCCTTTGCCTGCGCCTTGGTCGCCGGCGACATCCAGTCGAGCGCGTCGATGCGGCGATCGAAGGCGGCGAGGATGTTCTTCACCATGCCCTGCACCTCCGCCTTGGAGGAAGCGGGGAAATATTTGGCCGCGTAGATCTTGCCGACCGCATCGCCGAGATCGGCGTTGGTGGCGCTCAGCGCACGTTTCCAGCGGTCGCGCTGCTTAGTCGTGCCCTGCATGGCGGTGCCGTAGAATGCGAAACGGCGGTCGGTGAATGCGGCGGGAAGGAAGGGGGCGCTCTGGTTGAGCGTGTGGAAGGTGGACCAATCCTTCCAGGTTTCCAGCGGCTCGCTCCCGACCAGCGCCGATAGGCCCTTCACCGCGCCGGGGTGCCAGACGGTGAAGTTCGGCTGCTTGTCGAGGCCGGCGGCGGCGAAATAGGCGCTCCAGTCGAGGCCTGGAGCGTTGCTTGCGAATTGGCGCGCGGTCCAGAGGTTGTTCGCCTTGTGGATGTCGTCGCTCTCGTCGCGTGAGGCGTGGGCGGCGGCGATCCTGCCTTCGAGCGCGACGATCCGCGCGGCGCGTCCGGCGGGGTCGCTCACGCCGGCCAGCTTCAGCATGTCGGCGACGTAGCCTTGATAGGCGGTGCGCAGCTTCGCCATCGCGGGCTCCTGCGACACATAATATTCGCGGTCGGGCATGCCGAGGCCGCCTTGGAGCAGATAGGGGACGTTGCGGCTGGGATCGCTGAGCCCTTGGGCGACGAACAGGCCGAAGAGGTTCTCGGTGCCGAAATCGGTGTTGTTGAGCGGGTCGACGTCCGCCTGCAGCTGCCGGCCGAGGAGGCGGGCAAGCTCCCGCTTCGACTTCACGGCGCGGATCTCGGCAAGCCGCGGCTCGAGCGGCTTCAGCCCCTGCGCTTCGATCGCGGCGGTGTTCATGTAGGCGGCGTAGTAATCCGCGATCATGCGCTGCGGCGTGCCGGGCGCAGGGTTGCCCGCGCCAGCTTCGCGGACCAGGTCCGCATTCCTCTTCTCCGCCTTCTGGAAAACTTCGAAGCTGACCCCAGTGTTGGAGCGGTCGGCCGGGATTTCGGTGCGGGCACGCCAGCCGCCGTTGGCGAACTGGTCGAAATCGTCGCCCGGTTTCACCGAGGTGTCGCGATAGTCGAGATTGACGCCGATCGCCTGCTGGGCGGCCGCCTGCGGCACGGCCAGCGCGGTCGAGACGAGGAGAAGGGGAAGCAAAGCCTTGGATGCCATGATGCGCGCTCCGGTCTTGGAAAACTGTGTTGCTGTGATGGCACGCTGAAGCAGCGGAGGGAAGAGGGTTGCGGGGGCGGGGCCCCGGTCTATGAGCGCGCCATGACCTCAGCATTCAATTCGGCCGCGACTGCGCGCGACGTCTTCAGCGCGCTTGGCGTGCCGCTGCCCAGCGGCGAGCTTCAGTCCCGCTCTCCGATCGACGGGCGGATCATCGGCGGCGTGGCGCCGGGTGACGTGGCGGACGCCGTCGGGCGCGCGGAGCAGGCATTCCTGCGCTGGCGCGGCGTGCCGCCGCCGCGGCGGGGCGAACTCGTCCGGCTGTTCGGAGAGGTGCTGCGCGAGGAGAAGGAGGCGCTAGGGCGGCTGGTGAGCCTCGAAGCCGGAAAGATCCTCCAGGAGGGGCTCGGCGAGGTCCAGGAGATGATCGACATCTGCGACTTCGCAGTCGGTCTCTCGCGCCAGCTTTACGGCCTCACCATCGCCACCGAACGCCCCGGGCACCGGATGATGGAGACTTGGCATCCGCTGGGGGTGGTGGGGGTGATCTCCGCCTTCAATTTTCCGGTAGCGGTATGGGCGTGGAATGCGTGCCTTGCGTTCGTCTGCGGCGACGCGGTGGTGTGGAAGCCGTCGGAGAAGACGCCGCTGACGGCCGTGGCGGTGCAGGCCTTGTTCGAGCGGGCGGCGGAGCGGTTCGGCGACGCTCCGGCGGATCTTTCGGTCGTGGTGCAAGGCGGGCGGGAGACCGGTGAAGCGCTGGTCGACGACTGCCGGGTGGCGCTGGTTTCCGCCACAGGCTCGACGCGGATGGGCAGAGAAGTCGCGCCTCGGGTGGCGGCGCGGTTCGGTCGCTCGCTGCTGGAGCTTGGCGGCAATAACGGGATGGTCGTCGCTCCAACCGCGGATCTCGATCTCGCCGAGCGCGGGATCACCTTCGCGGCGGTCGGAACCGCGGGGCAAAGGTGCACGACGCTGCGGCGGCTGTTCGTGCACGGAGACATCTACGACCGTCTCGTGCCGCGGCTGAAGCAGATCTGGAGTGGGGTGCCCGTCGGCAATCCGCTCGAGGAGGGGGTGCTGGTCGGGCCGCTGATCGACGGCGCCGGCTTCGAGGCGATGCAGGCGGCGCTGGGTGAAGCGCGGCAGCAGGGCGGGGAGGTGCAGGGCGGGGAGCGGCTGTTCGAGGAGAGGGCGCCCGAAGCCTATTACGTTCGCCCGGCGATCGTCGAGATGCCGGGGCAGACGCCGGTGACGCTTCGGGAGACCTTCGCTCCGATCCTCTACGTCATGCGCTACGACAGCCTCGACGAAGCGATCGGGTTGCACAATGCAGCGCCGCAGGGGCTCTCCTCCTCCATCTTCACCAACGATCTTCGCGAGGCGGAGCTGTTCCTCTCCGCGGCAGGCTCCGACTGCGGCATCGTCAACGTCAATATCGGCCCTTCGGGTGCCGAGATCGGCGGAGCATTCGGCGGCGAGAAGGAGACAGGCGGCGGCCGCGAAAGCGGCTCGGACGCATGGCGGAACTACATGCGGCGGGCGACCAACACGATCAATTACAGCCGCGAACTCCCGCTCGCGCAGGGCATCAATTTCTCGATGCCGTGAGGAGGTGATGGCCAGGATCGCGATACTGACGCCGGATCCCGGCGACGAGGGGTTCCGGACCCGCTGGGCGCAGGTGCTCGAGCGGAACGCCGAGCCGCTGCGGCGGGCGGGGCTGGAGGTCGACGGCGTCAGCTGGACGGAGGAGGCGGACTGGGACGCGTTCGATCTCGTGCTTCCGCTGCTCGTCTGGGGCTATCCCCGAGCGCACGACCGGTGGGTGGAGCGGGTGAGCGAGCTGGAGGGGAGGCGCGTCAGGCTCCGGAACCCGCCTTCGGTGCTCCGCTGGAATGCCGACAAGGTGTATCTCGGCGCGCTTGCTGCGCGCGGCGCGCCGGTGGTGCCGACGCTCTATTTCGATCGGCTGGACGAGGCGGCGATGCACGCGGCGGCGGAGCGGTTCGGAACGGAGCGGCTGGTCGCCAAGCCGCAGGTCTCCTCCACCGCCTGGCAGACGATCCGCTGGTCTCCCGGCCGGCCGCTCGACGGCGGCCCGGAAGGCGCGGCGATGGTGCAGCCTTATCTCTCGGAGATCGAGCGTAGCGGCGAGACTTCGCTCCTCTATTTCGCGGGCCGCTTCAGCCACGCGATCCGGAAGGTGCCGCAGCCTGGCGATTTCCGGGTGCAGCCCGAATATGACGGGATCATCACCCGCCACCATCCGGCGGAAGACGAGCTCGCCGCCGCCGATCGCATACTCGCCGCCGTCGAGGAGGATCTTCTCTATGCCCGGGTCGATCTGGTGCGCGGGCTGGAAGGGGAGCCGCAGCTGATCGAGCTCGAGCTGATCGAGCCGGACCTCTATCTCGGCTACGATCCCGCGGAGGGGCGGCTGTTCGCGGAGGCCGTGCTGGAACTGATCGGCCGCTGAGCCTTTCGGCCCTTATGGGCCATATCATCCTCCTCGGCGATTCCATCTTCGACAACGGCGTCTACGTCCCCGGCCAGCGGGACGTGGTGAAGCAGCTTCGCGCCGCGCTTCCGCAAGGCTGGAAGGCTAGCCTCCTCGCGGTGGACGGAGCGGTCACGCGCGGCGTCGCATCGCAGCTGACGCGCATCCCCGCCGATGCGACGCACCTCGTCGTCAGCGTCGGCGGCAACGATGCGCTCGGGGAGTCTCACATCCTCGGTGCGCCGGCACGGATGGTGGGCGAGGCTTTGATGATGCTGGCCGAGGCGCAGCAACGCTTCGCCGGCAATTACGCCTATATGCTCGAAGGCGTGCTCGGGCGGAGGCTGCCGACGGCGCTCTGCACAATCTACGACACGCCGACGTCCGCGCCCAACCACCGGATCATCAAGACGGCTTTGGCCCTGTTCAACGACGTGATCACCCGCGCCGCCTTCGGCAATGCGCTGCCGCTGATCGACTTCCGGCTGATCTGCAGCGAGGACGAGGATTATGCGAACCCGATCGAGCCCTCCGCCAAGGGCGGAGCGAAGATCGCGGCGGCGATCGCGGCGCTGATCGCGGGGAGCGGGGACGCACCGCGATCAGTCGTCGTAGCGCGCTAGATGCGGTTCTGACGGAACCGGAATGAGTGGTTGCGGCTTAGTGCCTCAGCTACTTTCGGCAGCGTGTTCGCGTATCGAAGGAAAATAGGGAGAAAGTCTATGAGTACCCGTACGTTCGCACTTCTGTTTGGTATCGTCTTCCTCGCCGTGGGCATCGCCGGCTTCATCCCGGGCATCACCACGCCTCCGCATGCCGGCCACCCCGATCTGGCGGTCGACGCCAATTACGGGCAGGTGCTTGGGCTGTTCCCGGTCAACATCCTGCACAACATCGTGCACATCCTGTTCGGCTTGTGGGGCCTGCTCTCCTATAAGAGCCTCGGCGCCGCGAAGGGCTATGCCAAGGGCGTGGCGATCATCTATGCGGTGCTGACGATTGCCGGCTTCATCCCCGGCCTCAACACCATGTTCGGGCTCGTCCCGCTCTACGGCAACGACATCTGGCTGCACGCGCTCCTCGCGCTCGTCGCCGCCTATTTCGGCTGGATGCACCGGGACGTCGCCACCGGCGACCGCACCTGAAGTCACTGTCAACGAACTTCGAAGGGCGGCCCGATGCGGCCGCCCTTTTCTTTGGAGTGCGGGCGCACGTCCAAGCTATTGCGGCAGTGCGATAATCGCGGCACTTCAAACTGTTGCACGAAGGAACCGCTCGGCTCGAAATCGAGTCCGCTGAGCGACAGTCAGGCTGCGGAAAGCTGGCTTGCGGCACCGACTTAGGTTAAAGGAGCCGCCATGCACAAGTATTCGTACCTTCCGCTCGTCCTCGGGCTTTCCGCCGTGGCCGCTTCCGCCGGCGCGCAGACGGATGCCGTCGGCGCGTCCCAGCTTCAGCCGGTCGCTCCGCCGCAGCAGACCGCGCCTCTGCAGGCGCCTCCGGTGGCGCCGCCGACGGTGCAGTGGAACCGCGCAGCGGCGGCCGATCTCCTGGCTTATGTCGAGCGGATCGGCGAAGAGGGTCTCGATCCTGCCGATTACGCTCCCGAGCGGCTTCGGGAGGCGATCGCCGGGCGGAGCAGCGATCAGCTTAACAGCGTCGCCACGGAGACCTTCCTCCGCGTCTCCTCCGACATCGCGCTCGGGCACGTCCGGGGCGATGCGCGGATGAACTGGTACATCAATGACACCGACCTCAACGGCGGCGAGCAATATGCGATGATGCAGCGCGCGGTGCGCGACAACAGCATCCGCGACACGCTCACCGCGCTTCTGCCGACGCACCCGCAATATAACGAGCTGAAGTCGGTCCTCGCCGACACGCCCAAGTCCGACAAGGCGAAGATCGAGAAGATCCGCACCAACATGGATCGCTGGCGGTGGCTGCCGCGGGACCTTGGCAAGAAATATGTGATCGTCAACGTGCCCGCCTACATGGTGGCGCTGGTGGAAGACGGCCGCGTCGTCGCCCGCCGCCGCGCGGTCGCCGGCGCGGTGAAGACCGCAACGCCGCAGCTCGACGCGAAGATCACGGGCGTGATCTTCAACCCCTGGTGGGAAGTGCCCGCCAGCATCTCCGACGAGGTGCGCGGCAAGAAGGGCTATGTCGCGGTCAAGGACGAGGCGACCGGCAAGGTCATCCGCTACCGCCAGCCCCCGGGCCCGTCCAACGCGCTTGGCCGGCTCAAGATGGTGATGGGCAACCCCCATGCCATCTACCTCCACGACACCAACGCCAAGGGCCTGTTCGACAAGCAGGCACGCGCCTACAGCCACGGCTGCATCCGCACCGAGGACGTGCTGGGCTTCGCCGAACTGCTTCTACAGCCGACCGGCAAGTGGGACCATGCGACGATCCAGCAGACGGTCGCCTCGGGCAAGACGGTGAAGGCGGACCTGGCGGAGCCGGTGCCGGTCTACATCACCTATTTCACCGCGGCCGCGATCGCGGACAAGAAAGAGATCGTCTCCTACAAAGACATCTACAGCCGCGACACGCCGGTTCTCACCGCCCTCAACGACCGGGCGGGCAAGGGCGGCGCGACGCTGGCTTCCGCGTCGAAGTAGCAGCACCGGCGCGTCCGAGTGCCAATGTCATCCTGGGCTTGATGCGGGTTCACCTCCTTCAGGCGTTGCCTGAAATGCGGGGCCATGCTCACCTTGCTCCGTCACCCCTGCGAGGGTTGGGTTCCATGCAGCGGTTGAGCGCGGAATTCCTTATGGATGCCAGCCTCGGCTGGCATGATGCGGTGGGGAGTTGGACCTATCCTCGACCGTTGTTCAGCTTCCTCTAGAGCAGACCCGAAGCAAGCTGCGGCGTGCGAGAGAGGACCGTGAGATGCTGATAGCTCGTTTCCACCTTGCGGTGCTTGTTGCTGCTTCGGTCCTGGCGGCTTCGGCGGCATGCGCGGCAACGCACACCTCTTATTTCACACAGAATGCGGCCGGACGGTGGATCGCTAGGAGCCATTCCACGCCAGCTTCCGATAGCTTGGCTGAAGCACGAGTGACATGTCAGTCGCCGGGCAAGGTAAGCGTCGATATTACGTGGTTCGCGGAAAGCGGAGACTGGACGGCTTCCGACACATATCGGAGCGTGAAGGGGTCATTTTTCGAACGCAGGATCAAGTTCGCTGAATCCCCCACCGAAGTCAGGGTGACCAAGGCATCGCCGACTTCTCCGCCCAAAGTCGAATATATCGGCAATGACCTTGCCGCAGGGCCGGACGACCGGCCTGAACTCGTCGAAATTGTAACCTTCGGCAGCCCAAAGGAATTCCCTTTCCGGCTGCCCGACTGCGCGCGGGCCTTGTATCGGCCATTTTCGAAATAGCGTTGGCGGTGCGCAGCCCGGATAACGAAGCTTGCAGCTTTCCGCCGCGGCGGCTTACCCGCGCTCGGCGTAGAGCAGCCTTCCCGACCCGAGCCGCGTCATCGCTTCGGCGTGGCTGATGCCGGGGAGGGCGAAGCAGCCTTCGCTTCGGCCGAGCTTGCCGAAGGTCTGGGCGACGCTCGGCTCGGCATACCACGCGCTGTGGATCACGATCGCGCGGGCAAGGGCGTTGCTGTTTGAGTAGTCGAGGCCGGTGAGGCGCATCGAATAGCCGTATTTGCCCTGGTAATTGTCGCCGGTGAGATAGGCGCCGTTGGAGGTGGCCTCGGATCCGACGCTGTTCGAGAACATCTCGAGCCAGCCGGAGTGGGCCGGATCGGAGCCGCGGCCGTGCGCGACCAGATGTTCCGTCGTGAAGCCGCTGCGAAGATCGACGATGTAGAAGCGCGGATCGCGTGACGCCTTGCTGAAGTCGGCGATGCCGATCACGTCCGTATTCGAGAGGAACGCGCGCTTGGCCTCGAGCGCTGCAAGGGCGCGCTCGCGGATCTGCGGGTTGATATAGGGTTGGCGCGGCGTGACGGTCGCGAACAGCTTCGTGGGAGCCGCCGCGGCCAAACCCGCGACTGCGCCTGCTGCCAGAAAGTTCCTGCGGTTAACGGTCGTCAATTCTACCTCCGGAACGATATTCCTACAAAATTCCCCCTGTCCCCTCAATGAATTCGCGGCCCGACTTGTGCAGCTTCATCGCAGCTGAGAGTCCTTTCGACGCATAATCCGGAACAAAGCTTAACAAGCTTTCGCGGCCGGAACCCTAGGCAATGTGCGGGCGTCTCTAGCCGGGACAGGTGAGGAGAAGGTGTGAAGGCGTTCGATCAGCTGGAGGTGAAGCCGGGTCTGCCGCCGATGGAAGCGAAGTCGGTGGAAGCGCTTCCCGAAGGCGAGGGCTGGCGGTTCGAGCCTAAGTGGGACGGCTTTCGCTGCCTCGTCTTCCGCGACGGCGACGCCGTGGCATTGCAATCGAAGTCGGGCAAGCCGCTCGGCCGCTATTTCCCGGAGGTGGTGGCGCTGATCGAGGGAATGAAGGCGGATCGCTTCGTGATCGACGGCGAGCTGATCATCCCGATCGGCGGCGTGCTTTCGTTCGACGCGCTGCAGATGCGGCTCCATCCGGCCGAGAGCCGGATCCGCAAGCTCGCGGCGCAGACGCCGGCGCAGCTGATGCTGTTCGACTGCCTCGCGACCGAAGCGGGAAGCCTGGTGCAGAAGCCGCTGTCCCAGCGCCGGCAGGCGCTGGAGCGGCTGCACGGGGCCGAGGACGCGCCTTCGCTCCAGCTCTCGCCGTTCACCGAGGACCGGGCGGTGGCGCAATCCTGGCTCGATATGGCCGGCGGAGCGCTAGACGGTGTGGTGGCGAAGCGCCGCGACGGTCTCTACGAGCCTGGCGAGCGTGCGATGCTGAAGATCAAGCAGCTGCGTACCGCCGACTGCGTCGTCGGCGGCTTCCGCTATGCCGCCAAGAAGCGCGAGGTCGGATCGCTCCTGCTCGGCCTCTACAATGAGGCCGGCAAGCTCGACCATGTCGGCTTCACATCGGCGATACCCGCCGAAGGTCGAGCAGCGCTGACGGAGCGGCTGGAGGCTTTGGTGGAGGCACCGGGCTTCACCGGCTCTGCGCCGGGCGGACCCAGCCGGTGGAGCACGGACCGTTCCGGCGACTGGGAGCCGCTCAGGCCCGAGCTGGTGGCGGAGGTCCGCTACGACCATGTCACCGGCAACCGATTCCGCCACGGCACCAAATTCCTCCGCTGGCGGCCGGACAAGGCGCCGGAGCAATGCCGCTTCGACCAGCTCGAGCATGAGGCGCGGCCGGCCGAGCTCGCCTCCACCCTGGAGAAAGGCCGATGAGCGAAGAGCTGATCGTGGAAGGCGTGCGGCTCAGCAGCCCCGACAAGGTGCTCTACCCGGAGCAGGGGATCACCAAGCTCGAGCTCGCCGAATATTATGTGGCGGTTGCCGGCTGGATGCTGCCGCACGTCGCCAAGCGGCCGGTGACGATGGTGCGCTGCCCGACGGGGGCGGAGAAGAAGTGCTTCTACCAGCGCCACGCTGCCTCGGGCGTGCTCCCGCAGCTGAAAGAAGTGACGGTGCCCGGCTTCGACGAGCCGTACCTCTACATCGACGACGTCGCCGGCCTGATCGCGATGGTACAGATGGGGACGCTGGAGATTCATCCATGGGGCGTGACGGTGGAGCGGCCGGACATGCCCGACCGGATCATCTTCGATCTCGACCCGGACGAGGGCCTCGGCTTCGGCGACGTCATTTCGGCGGCGCTGGAGGTGCGCGAGCGGCTTCGGGGAATCGGGCTCCAAAGCTTCGTCAAGACGACGGGGGGCAAGGGGCTGCACGTGGTCGTGCCGGTGGAGCCGGTCACCGAGTGGCGGGCGGCGAAGGCGTTCGCGAAGTCCTTCTCCGATGAAATGGCCGCCGATGCCCCGGAGCGGTACCTCACCCGCATCTCCAAAGCGGAGCGGGCCGGGCGGATCTTCATCGACTATCTGAGGAACGATCCTACCTCGACCGCCGTCGGCCCTTATTCGACCCGCTCCCGTCCCGGCGCGCCCGTGGCGATGCCGATCGAGTGGGAAGAGCTTGAAGGGCCGCTCGACCCGGCCGCATTCACCATCAAGACCGTGCCTGCGCGGGCGGCTGCGCGGCGCGATCCGTGGGCCGAAATGGCGGCGGTCCGGCAGCGCCTGCCGATACCGGGATAACCGCACCTGCGGTTATTACGGTATTCGAAAGTCTTGACCCCTTCACCCTCCGTGCGCTCTAAGATGGTCTTGCATCGACTGGTCCTGATGCAAAAAACTGGCGGCGGGATCCCCACTCCCGCCGCCAAAAATTTACCGGCCGATGGCACTTCAGCGTGCCCACGCTGGCCGGTTGCTTTTGAGCCTCCCGCATGCATTAACCAAAGCCGCAAATGCTCAGCACCGCACCCGAGACCAGAACCGTCCCCCGCTACGTCCATGTGATCGACGATGATCGTGACGTGCGCCGGTCATTAAGCTTCATGCTCGGCGCGGGCGACTTTCAATCGCGGCCGTTCGCCAGTGGAGAGGATCTGCTCGACAGTCTGACGCAGCTCCGCCCGGGCTGCATCCTCCTTGATGTGCGGATGCCGGAGATGGACGGCTTTGCGGTGATGGACGCGCTTGCCGAGCGCGGTGTCGAGTGGCCGGTGATCGTCATGACCGGCCATGGGGAAGTTTCGGTGGCGGTGCGTGCAATGAAGGCCGGAGCGATCGACTTCCTCGAGAAGCCGTTCGACGAGGCGCAGCTGCTCGCGAGCCTCGAGCGCGGCTTTGAGCTGCTGGGGGACCGGCGGGAGAAAGCGGACCGGAAGCGGTCGGCCGGGCAGCGGATCGCGGACCTCAGCATCCGGGAGAGCGAGGTGCTGCGAGGGTTGATGGCGGGGCTTGCCAACAAGGTGCTCGCCCGGCGCCTCAATATCAGCCTCCGCACCGTGGAGATGCACCGGGCGAACATGATGGCCAGGCTTGGCGTCGGCAGCCTAGCCGAGGCTTTGACCCTGGCCGTCCAGGCAGGCTTGGAGCCGCTCGAGCAGGAGTAAGCGGAGAATGGCCACTGCGGCGGACAGGCCTCTGCCCGGAGCGGCGGCGAAAGCGGAAGGCTCGCGGCGACTTGCGATCGTGGCCGGGGGCGAGGACCTCCAGCTCATTCTGGAACTGCTCGGAACAGCCGGCTTCGAATGTGCTCCGGCTGCGCTCCGCGACGTGGCCGCGGGAATAGTCGAAGACGACCTCGCGGCGGCGGTCCTCACCGAAGAGATGCTTCGATCCGCCGATCTGCGCGAGCTTGAAGCCGCGGTGGAAGGCCAGCCGCCCTGGTCCGATATCCCGTTCGTGCTGGTAGCCGAGCCCGCGGCGATGGAGGGCTTGTCGGGAACCGTTCGAAGCCTTGGGCGCGTCGCTCTCGTCGAGCGCCCGATCCGCCCAATCATGCTCAGGAATGCCGTCGAAGCGGCGCTTCGCGCACGGAGCCGGCAGCGGCAGGCGGTCTCGTTCCTCCTCCAGCGGCAAGACGCCGAGGAAAATCTTCGGCAGCTTACCAGCACTCTCGAGAAACGGGTTCGGGAGCGGATGCGCGACCTGCGCGCCTCGAACCAGCGCCTGGTCCAGGAAATCCACGAGCGGCACGCGACCGAGGAGCGCCTTCGCGAGAGCGAGGAGCTCTACCGCTATACGGTGGAGCTCAGCCGGCAGATGGTCTGGACCGCGACTCCAGAGGGCCGCCTCGTCACCGTCAACCGGCGCTTCTACGACGTCACGGGCACAGCCGAAGAGGTGCAGCCGCACGAGGGCTGGCTTAATGCGGTGCACGAGGAGGACCGCCCCCACCTCATGCGCTACTGGTCGGACGCGCTCGCCAGCGGGCGGCCGCATCACGCCGAGTTCCGGATGCGGATCGCGGACGGCAGCTACCGCACCTTCGTCGCCCGAGCCGCGCCTCGTTTCGACGAGGAGGGGCGGATTATTCGGTGGTACGGGTTCACCGAGGATGTCACCGAACATAAGCACGCAAATGCGGCGCGGCGGGAGGCGGAGGAGCGGTACCGCCTCGCGGCGAAGGCGACGAACGACGCGATCTGGGACCTCGACGTGGTCGCCGGGCGGATCCAGTGGACCGCGTCCGAGACCGCCTTCTTCGGCTATCCGGACAGCGAGGAGATGACGTCGCTCGACTGGTGGGAGGAACGGATCCATCCCGAGGACCGGGCGCGCGTGGCACGAAGCCTCGACACCGCGATCGCAGGATCGGGCACCCGCTGGGAAGAGCCCTACCGCTTCCTCACCGCACGCGGCGGCTATGCCGACGCGGTGGATCGCGGCTTCATCATCCGCAACGAAGCCGGCGAGACGGTCCGGATGGTCGGAGCGATGTCGGACCTCACCGACTTCCGCCGGGCCGAGGCGGAAATCAGGAGCATGCAGGCCGAGCTGATCCACGTCTCGCGCCTCAGCGCAATGGGCACGATGGCCTCGACGCTCGCGCACGAGCTCAACCAGCCGCTGACGGCGGTGAGCAGCTACATCCGCGGCAGCCGCCGCCGGCTCGACCAGCAGGAAGGGAACTCGCTCGGAGAGGTTCGGGAAGCGCTGGAAGCGGCGGAGAACGCGGCTCTCCGGGCAGGCCACCTCGTCAAGCGGCTGCGCGAGCTCGTCGCCAAGGGCAACGTCTCGCCGCGGCCCGAGCAGCTGGCGAAGGTGATCCAGGATGCAAGCCTGATCGCATTCCTGGACGAGCATCTCCTCGGCGTCACCCACCGGATCGAGTTCGATCCGAAGGCGGAGTGGGTGGAGGTGGACCCGATCCAGATCCAGCAGGTGGTGATCAACCTCGTCCGCAATGCGCTTCAGGCGATGGAAGGCCAGGCGCGCCGGGAAGTGGTGATCCGGACGAGGCTCGTCTCGAAGGGAACGGCGGAAGTCAGCGTCGCGGATACCGGCACGGGCATTCCGGCGGAGATACGGGAAGCGCTCTTCTCGCCGTTCCAGAGCACCCGCGTCGAGGGGATGGGCATCGGACTGTCGATCAGCCGCACCATCATCGAAGCGCATGGCGGCAGGATCTGGGCGGAGGACGCGCCGGACGGCGGCACCATCTTCCGCTTCACGCTGCCGCGGGTTCCGGATCCGGAGCTGGAGCCGGCCGGCACGGCCTAGCGGCGGGCAGCCCCGCTCCCTATCTCCGGCAGGAGCAATCGGAGCGCGATATCATGGCGCACGAGCAAGCGACGCTGGCGGGTGGATGTTTCTGGTGCACGGAAGCGGTGTTCGCGGACGTGATCGGGGTTTCCAGCGTCGAGAGCGGCTCTATCGGCGGAAGCGTGCCGAACCCCACCTACCGCCAGGTGTGCGGCGGCGACACCGGCCATGCCGAAGCGATCCGGGTGACCTTCGATCCGGACGCGATCAGCTATGACGAGATCCTCGACATCTTCTTCGCAACGCACGATCCGACGCAGCTCAACCGCCAGGGGAACGACGTCGGCACTCAATATCGGTCGGCGATCTTCCCGCATTCGCCGGAGCAGGAAGAGGCGGCCCGCCGCGGCATCGAGCGCGCGCAGGCGGATTGGCCGGGGCCGATCGTAACGACCATCGAGCCGCTTTCGGACTGGTATCCGGCCGAGGACTATCACCAGGATTATTGGGAGGGCGAGGGGCAGAGCAGCCCCTATTGCCTCGCCGTCATTCCGCCGAAGCTCCGCAAGCTCAGGAAGAGCTTCGCGAACAAGCTCAAGAACGAAGCCGCGACCGCCTAGCGCGGTGCGGCGGCGCGCCTGAGGCGGTCGTTGATGGCGATGCCGATCCCCTGCTCGGGGACCGGGGCGACCGCGATGCGGGGGCTCGCCTGAGCTTCGGCCCGGTGGAGCGCGTGGAAGAGGCGTGCGGCTGCTTCCTTGAGGTCGCCACGGGCGCTGAGCGTGTCGTGCCCGCCGATGCCGCCGAAGCCGATCATCCATTCGTCCTGATCCGGCGTGCGGACGTCGAGCCGCAGCGGCTTGGACGGCGCATAATGGCTTGCAAGCTGGCCGGGGGCTTCGATCCTGCCCGACGCAGCCGCCTCGGAAAGCTGCGCCAGTGCCGCCAGCTCCGCGAAATCGAGGGGGCCCGGGCGCAATAGAGAAAGGCCGCCCCCGCCGAAGCCGACGATGGTGGATTCGATCCCGTGCGCCGTCCGGCCGCCGTCGATGATCAGGGGTATCTTGCCGTCGAGGCTGGCGAGGACGTGGTCGGCGCTGGTGGGGCTGATGCCCCCGCTTGCATTGGCCGAAGGCGCGGCGAGAGGGCGGCCGCAGGCAGCGAGCAGGTCCCGCATCGGCGCCGCGGCCGGGCACCTGATGGCGACGCTCGGAAGGCCCGCCGTGGCGGCGCGGCTGATCCCGCTCCCGGCCTGCTTCGGAACGACGATGGTCAGCGCGCCGGGCCAATAG
>NZ_DASVUE010000177.1:0-8151 GCF_036387215.1 Allosphingosinicella sp.
TTCCGCTGTGCGAGCAAAAAGTTAACCTCTCGGTAATTTTTCTTAATACTGAGTCCGAAATGCCGCGATCAGGCGCTGCACGATGTTGCCTCCGTCCGATTTCGGAACAGTCGTTTCGGCGCCTCCGAGCTGGCGGAGGTCGAGCTCCTTGGACGCGGCGAACTGGGCAAGCCCGGCAAGCGTGGTGAAGGCGGGGCCGCTATGCGCTTCGGGAAGTCCCGGCATCTTGGGACGCCCGATGCGCACCGCTCGGCCGAGCACCCCCTGCGCGTAATCGGCGATCCCCTTCAGCTCCGATCCGCCACCGGTCAGCACCACCTGACGGCCGAAGGGTCCGGAAAAGCCGAGCTCCTTCAAAGCGGTGGCAATCTCGCCGGTGAGCTGCTCGAGGCGCTGGCGGATCACCGCGATCAGCTGCGCGCGGGTGATGCGCGAGGCCTCCGTGCCGTCCTCGCCGCCCGCGATCGGGGCGAGCTCGATCATGTCGTGATTGTCGCGCGGGCTGGTGGTGGCCGAGCCGTAGAAGCATTTCATCCGCTCCGCCTCCACGCGGCGGGTGCCGAAGGCGGAGGCGATGTCGTCGGTGATGTCGATGCCGCCGGTCTGGAGCGACTTCAGGCCGACCAGCATCCCGCCGGCGAACACCGAAACATTGGTAACGCCGCCGCCGAGCTCCACGAGCGCAACGCCGAGCTCGCGCTCCTCCTCGCTGAGGCAGGCCTTGCCCGCCGCGACCGGCGAAGCGACGATCGCGGAGACGCCGAGATGGGCCGAGCGGACGCAGAGATCGAGGTTGCGGATCGGCGAAGGCTCGGCCGAGACGACGTGGATGTCGACCGCGAGCTTCTCCGCATGGAGCCCGAGCGGCTTCTTCACGCCCTGGAGCCCATCGAGCGTGTAGAGCGCCGGCATCGCGTGAAGGATCATCTTGCCCTGTGGATCGATCGATTCCTTGCCGACGCTCAGCAACTGGTCGATGTCGTCCTGCTCGATCCTGGCGCCGCCGATCTCGACCTCGACGCTCGCGACCGTGCTTGCAAGTCCGCCCGCGGAATAGCCGACATAGGCATCGTCGACATTGATTCCGGCGATCCGCTCGGCCTGCTCGACAGCCTCGCGGATCGTGGCTTCGGTGCGCTCCATGTCGGCGACGAAGCCGCGGCGGACGCCGCGGCTCTCGCGTTGGCCGGTGCCGAGGATCTTCAATTCGCCATTCTCCGTCGGCTCGGCGATCAGCGCCGAGACTTTGGAGGAGCCGATGTCGAGCGCGGTCACGAGCTTGCGTGCCGGCGGCGGGGGCAATCTTCTGCTCAAATCGTCTTCCGAGCGTCTACGGGTGCGCCAGTGGGAACATTGGCCTCGATATCCGGAACGGTGCTTCCGGGCTCGCGGGAGACGCGGACGATGAACTTGCCCGGCACCCGCATGTCGAAGCGGGCGAAGCCGCGGCCGAGAAGCTGAGTCATCTTGTCCATGCGCGCGAACTTCACCAGCGCCTTTTGCGCGGCCCCCTGCCCTTCCGGCAATGCAAGCACCTCACCCGATTGGAAGCGAAGGTCCCAACGCCTTCCTCCGATCCAGGTTGCCCCCTCCATCATCGGCTTGATCTCGGGCGCGGCGGCGAGCAGCCGGCCGAGCTCGCCGCTGCGGCGGTTCGCGCCGGGGCCGATCACGAGCGGAAGATCGGGCATGGCATCGAGCTTCACCGGCTCGAGAACGATCCCGTCGCGGTCGATCAGGGTCAGCTGCTGGTTGTGCTGCCAGATCGCCGCCGGCTGCCGCTCGACGATGTCGACGACGAGCGTGTCCGGAAGGCGGCGGTAGACTCGGGCGTCCTCGACCCAGCCGAAGCGAAGCAGGCGCTCGCGCGTCCCTTCCAGGTCCACCAACGGCATTGCCATCGAATTCTGATCGAGCGCGACCGAATAAACGGGGAGCCGCTGCATCCGGTTGAGGCCCTTGATCTCGACCCGCTTCACGGAAAAACCGGCCTGGCCCACCGCTTCGCCGATCGAGGTGCCGATCATCTGCGGCACCTGCAGCGCCGCGGCAACCGCAATTGCAAGCGCCAGAAGCACGGCGAGGAATATCCAGCCGCTGACCCGGCGAACCGTCTCGGCCGAAAGCGGCAGAGCATCGAGCATCCTCGGCGGCGGGGCCTTCTTCGACGAGCCGCGCGAGAGGCTTTTCGCCTTGGGCCTCGAGCGAGACTGGGAGCCGCGGGCGATCTTCGCACTCATAACGCCTCCTCGATGATGCGCTGGACGAGCTCGGGATAGCTCATTCCGCGATACTTTGCCTGCTCCGGCACGAGGCTCAAGGGGGTCATTCCGGGCTGGGTGTTCACTTCGAGCAGATAAAGCCCGTCCACCCCCTGCTCGTCGTCCCAGCGGAAGTCGGAGCGGGAGGTGCCTTTGCAGCCGAGCACACGGTGCGCCTGCAGCGCCATCTCCATCGCGGCATCGCGAACATCGTCCGGAACCTCGGCCGGGCAGACATGCTCCGTCAGGCCGTCCGTATATTTCGCGTCGTAATCGTAGAAGCCGGACTTGGGGCGAAGCTCGGTGACCGCGAGCGCTCCGTCGCCGAGCACCGCGACCGTCAGCTCGCGGCCGCGGATGAAGGGCTCGGCGAGCAGACGATCGAATTCCTGCCAAGGGCCCCTGGCGCCGCGGGCGATCGGATTGCCGTAATTGCCTTCCTCGGTGACGATGGCGACGCCGACCGACGAGCCTTCGTTGACCGGCTTCAGCACATAGGGCCGCGGCATCGGATCGGCTTCATGGAGCGTTTCGCTTTCCACCATCCGCCCCTCGGGCATTCGGATGCCGGCCGGGACGAGCTGCTGCTTGGTCAGTTCCTTGTCGATCGCGATCACCGAGGTGGTGAGGCCGCTATGCGTGTATTTGATTCCCATCAGGTCGAGCAGGCCCTGGACCGTGCCGTCCTCGCCAGGCGTGCCGTGAAGCGCGTTGAAGACGACGTCGGGGCGGATCCCGTCCAGCACCAGGGCCAGGTTCCGGTCCATGTCGATGCGGCTGACCTTGTGGCCGAGGGATTCGAGCGCATCGGCGACGCCCGCGCCGCTCGTCAGCGACACCTCGCGCTCGGCGGACCAGCCGCCCATCAGCACGGCAACATGAAGCTTCGAACTCACTCGCTCACCCCCACACGCTGGATTTCCCATTCCAGCTCGACGCCGCTGTGTTCGCGCACGCGGCGGCGGACTTCCTCGCCGAGCGCTTCGATTTCAGCGGAACTAGCTTTGCCAAGATTGAGGAGGAAGTTGCAATGCTTTTCAGAGACTTGTGCATCGCCGATCTGGAGGCCCCTGCAGCCCGCGGAATCGATCTCCTTCCACGCCTTGGTTCCGGGTGGATTCTTGAAGGTTGAGCCGCCGGTGCGGCTGCGGAGCGGCTGGCTGGCCTCGCGCTCCTCGGCAATCCGGTCCATCTCCGCGCCAATGGCCGAAGGATCGCCCGGCGTTCCCTGGAACAAAGCCTCCACCACCACAGCGCCCTCCGGCGTCTCGCTGTGCCGGTAGGTGTAGCCGAACCGCTCGGCAGGCCAGGTCTCGACGCTTCCGCCCCGGAGCACCAGTGTCGCCTCCACGAGGATATCGGCGACCTCGCGGCCATAGGCGCCGGCGTTCATCCGCACCGCTCCGCCCGCCGTACCGGGAATGCCGCGGAGGAACTCGAGGCCGGCAATGCCCGCATCGCGTGCCTTGCTTGCGACCGTGATTCCCATTGCCCCGGCGCCGGCGCGGATGCGGTTCCCGGGTTCAACTGTTACCTGCGCGAAACTCTTGGGAAGGCGAATGACCACGCCGGCGACGCCGCCGTCCCGGACGATCAGGTTCGATCCCACGCCGACAGGGAGGACCGGCACGGACGGGTCCAATCCGCCGAGGAAGCGGGAGAGATCCTCAACGTCCTTCGGCTTCACCAGCCATTCGGCAGGGCCGCCGGTGCGGAACCAGATGAAGTCGGCCAGAGATCCGTTGGGTTCTACAGTTCCCATCAGTTCCGGAACTTCCGTTCGCCCCGAGCGAAGTCGAGGGGCCCTGTCGAGCGACGCCGAGACCTTTTCCCTCGGCTTCGCTCGGGGGGGTGTCTCGACTTCGCTCGACACGAACGGCTCTGGGTCAGGAGCTCGGCTCATTTGTTGAGCCTCGCCTTGCGGATGCCGTCGGCGAGCCCCGCAGCCCATTTGGTGATGTCGCCGGCGCCGAGGCAGATCACCATGTCGCCGCGGGCGGCAATGTCGCGGAGCTGGCGGCAGAGATCGTCGGGGCCGTCCACCGCCTTCACCATGCGATGGCCGCGCTGCTTCAGGCCCTCGACCAGAGCCTCGGCGTCGACGCCTTCGATCGGCTCCTCGCCGGCGGCGTAGACGGGGGCAACGAAGACTATGTCGGCATCGTTGAAGGCGCCCTGGAACTCCTCCATCAAGCTCTGGAGGCGCGTGAAGCGGTGCGGCTGGACGCAGGCGATCACCCTCCCCTGCGCACCTTCGCGGGCGGCGGCGAGCACCGCCCGAATCTCAACCGGATGGTGGCCGTAATCGTCGATGATGGTGACGCCCTCGACCTCGCCGACCTTGCTGAAGCGGCGCTTGACGCCCGTGAACTTGGAGAAGCCGTTGCGGATGAGCTCGTCCGAAATGCCGAGCTCGGAGGCGACTCCGATCGCTGCGAGCGCGTTCTGGACGTTGTGGCGGCCCGGCATCGGCAGCTCGATGCCCTCGATGACGCGCAGCTGCCCCGCCCGGTCGCGCAGCGTCACGTCGAAGCGGTTGCCGCCCGGGAACGGCACGACGTTGTCGCCGCGGACATCGGCAAGGGCTGCAAAGCCGTAGGTGACGACGCGCCGGTCGCGAAGGCGCGGGATGATCGTCTGCACTTCGGGATGGTCGACGCAGAGCAGCGCCGCGCCGTAGAAGGGTACATTCTCGACGAACTCGACGAACGCGTCCTTCACCTTCTCGAAGCTCCCGTAATGATCGAGATGCTCGGGATCGATGTTGGTGACGACGGCAACGGTGCCGTCGAGGCGAAGGAAGCTGCCGTCGCTCTCGTCGGCCTCCACCACCATCCAGTCGCTGGTGCCGAGCCGGGCGTTGGAGCCGTAGGCGTTGATGATACCGCCGTTGATGACGGTGGGGTCGATCCCGCCCGCATCGAGCAGGGCCGCGACCATCGAGGTGGTGGTGGTCTTGCCGTGGGTGCCGGCGACCGCGACCGTGGACTTGAGCCGCATCAGCTCCGCCAGCATCTCGGCGCGGCGGACGACCGGGATGCGTCGCTCGTAGGCGCAGGCGACCTCGGGATTGTCCTTCTTGATCGCCGTCGAGACGACGACCACTGCGGCATCGCCGAGATTGTCGTGATGGTGGCCGATCATCACCGGGATGCCGAGCCCGCGGAGCGCCTCCACCACATAGCCTTCGGAGACGTCCGAACCCTGCACCTTGTAGCCGAGGATGTGCATCACCTCGGCGATGCCGGACATGCCGATGCCGCCGATCCCGATGAAGTGGATCGTCCCTATGTCAGTGCCGACACCCCTCATGCATAGGCACCTTGGGGGATCGGGCGGAGCACCATCTCGTCGGCGGGGAGCGCGTCCATCCCAGGATCGCGGCCGGTGCGCTCGACGAGGTCCGCGAGGTCCTTGGCAGCATCGGGACGGCCGACCGAGCGGGCGCGGTCCGCCGCGTTGGACAGCGCCTGCGGCTCCAGGCCGAGTTTCTGCATCTGCTTGGCAAGCTCGACCGGCTTGAATTTCGACTGGAGGATCATTCGGGCGCCGCCGGCCTTTGCCATCTCCCTGGCGTTCGACACCTGGTGGTTGTCCGTCGCGGTCGGCAGCGGGATCAGGATCGCCGGGCGGCCGGCGGCGGTGAGCTCTGCAATGGTCGAGGCGCCGGCGCGGGCGATGACCAGGTGCGACCAGGCGAGGCGGGAGGGGATGTCGGCGAAATAGGTTGCGAGATCGGCGGGGATGCCGTGGCCCGCATATTTGGCGCGGACCTGCTCGATATCCTCGGGACGGCATTGCTGCGTGACCTGGAGGCGGCGGCGGAAATGCTCGGGGAGCAAGGCAAGGCCGTCCGGCACCACCTGCGAGAGTACGGTCGCGCCCTGGCTGCCGCCGATCACGAGCACCCGGAAGATACCGTCCTCCGTCAGCGGCGGATAAGGTTGCTCGCGCAGTTCAAGGACCTCGTCGCGCACCGGGTTGCCGACCAGACGGACCTTGTCATTGTGCTTGGACGCAAGGCGGTCGACGGCCGGGTAAGCGGTGGCGATCGCATCGACCCGTCCTGCGACGAGGCGGTTGACGCGGCCGAGCACCGCATTCTGCTCGTGCACCAGGGTGGGGATGGCGTGCTTCTGCGCCGCAAGAAGCGCCGGGAGCGCCGGGTAGCCGCCAAAGCCGATCACCGCGGAGGGGCGGAAGGTCTCGTACATTCGGGCGGCCATGGCCCGGCCGGTGAAGATGTTCCTTGCAGCCTTCAGCCATCCGATCGGGCCGCCGCTGATCCGGCCGGCGGGAAGGATGTGGACCGGCACATTCTCGAACAGGCCCGGGATGCGCGCGCCGCGATCGTCGGTGATGAGCGCGACATGGTGCCCGCGCGCGATCAGCTCCTCGGCAAGCGCATGGGCGGGAACCATGTGTCCGCCCGTGCCGCCCGCCGCCAAAACATAATGCCGGGAGATCCCGATACCTGCCATCTAGCGACCGCTCCATTTCACCACATAAGGGGAGCGGTGGAGATACGGGTTTCGGCGCGTGAAGGCGAGCAGCAATCCCATCCCGATCGACAGCGCGACCATCGAGGATCCGCCGTAGCTGATGAACGGAAGCGTCATGCCCTTGGACGGCGCGATATGGACGTTGACGGCCATGTTGATCAGCGCCTGAAGCGAGAACTGGCCGACGAGGCCGGCGGTGGCGAGGACGACGAACGTATCCTCTTCGTGGAGGAGCTTGATAAGCACCCTGGCCGCGATCACCAGATAGAGGATGGCGATCGCGATGCAGGCGATGAGGCCGAATTCCTCCCCGATCACCGAGAAGATGTAATCGGTGTGCGGCTCGGGCAGGTGGAACTTGCGGGTGCCGCCGCCGGGGCCGGTGCCGAACAGGCCGCCGGAGGTGAGCGTCCGAAGCGCGCTTTCCACCTGGTAATTGTCGTTGTCGCCGGTTCCGCCGAACAGGAAGGCGTTGATGCGAACGGTTGCGACCGGATAGAATAGATAGGCCGCGATCACGCTGAGGACGGCGCCGAGGCCAAGGAAGCCGAGCGCGCGCATCGACACTCCGGAAAGCGTCAGAAGCATCACCCAGGTCGTGGCGAAGATGATCGTCTCGCCGAAATTGGGCTGCTGCATCAGAAGCAATGCGATGATGCCGACCAGCAAAGCGGTCAGGGGGATCACCGGCAGGCTCTTGTCCTGCTCGCGAAGCGAGAGCAGCCAGGCCGTGCTGACGATGAAGAGCGGCTTCAAAAATTCGGACGGCTGGAATTGGGCGAAGCCGAAGCCGATCCAGCGCCTGGCGCCGTTCACTTCGGCGCCGATCAGCGGAACGAAGACGAGCAGGACGGTGAAGAAGGCGGCGCCGCCGAGGCAGAGGCGGCGGGCGAGCGACTTGGGAAGCATCGAGACCGCGATCATCACCGGCACGGAGACGATGATCCACACCAGCTGGCGGTAGAAATAATGAAGGCCGGTAAAGCTGACGTCGCCGCCCGAATAACGCTGCGCCGCGGCCGGCGAGGCCGCAGCGACCGCGATGAGGCCGATCGAGATCAGGACCGCCACCAGCAGCAGCAGGACCCGGTCGATCTCCCAGAACCAGCGGCCGACCGCGCTCCGATCGGAGCGGCCGAACTTGGCCGAGCTGCTTTTCTTCTTCTTCGCGGCAACGATCCCCGCCTCCGCCTGCCACACGTTCATTGCAACGCCTCCACAGCAGCGCGGAACGCTTCCCCCCGCGCCTCATAATCCCTGAACTGATCGAACGAGGCGCAGGCGGGCGACAACAGCACCACCTCCCCCGGCTTGGCCGCTTCCGCGGCAACGCCAACCGCCTCCACCAGCATCTCGCATTCCCTGACCGGGAGCCTCGCCGAGAGCAA
>NZ_DASVUE010000178.1:0-1743 GCF_036387215.1 Allosphingosinicella sp.
GGGCTCGCTGTCGTATCGCGCGACCGTCGCCTGATACTCCTTCAGCCGCGCCTCCGCCCCTGCCCTTGCCTCGGGCGAGAGGCCGCCGGCGCCGAGCTGCGCCTCGATGTCGGCCGCGGCGATCTCGTAGACGGTCTGGCGGACGTTCTTGGCCTGGTAGAAGGCCCACGTGTCGCTTGCCCGAATGTTGTTGGCGATGAGATCGTCGGTGGCGTTGCCGCCGCCGAGCCCGCCGACCGCAAGCACCGCCGCCAGAAAGGCGATCATCAGCGCCGCGCGGTTGCGGAAGCTCTCCCAAGCCTCATTCTCCGCCCGCTCCTCGTGGATCTCCGCGATCAGCTCGGCGGCATCTGTCGATTCCATCTGTGTCCCCCCATTCCCAATACTATCCTGCGATCTGCCTCACGAACGCAGCCGAGATCCAGCCCGAGCGGCACGGACCCTCATAGCCCCGCCGCGACGTGACCGGGCGCGACACGCCGCAGGCCGGCGACAGCGCCCCCGCCTCGTCATAGACCACGCCCAGCCAGCGCTGGTCGAGCGAGCGCGCGCAGATGAAGAAGCGCGCTCCAGCCGGGATCGCCCCGGTCTCCTCCGCCGCATCGAACGGCGCCGCCCGCACCTGCAGCCGCTCGGCCGCCGCGGGATCGAGGTGCCGGGACGTGCCGGCAGCGTTGCAGGCGTTGAAATTGGGCCCGAGATCGCCGATCCGCACCGGTACCGCGGGCGGCGTCACCGCCGGAGCTTCGGCACGCGCCTCCTGCACGTCGTTCGCGAAATGATCGTCCTTCACCGCCTCGCCGCAGGAGGCCAGGAGCAGGAGGGGGAGGAGATAGGCGCGCTTCATCGCGCTCTTTGTGGCGCCGCCCGCCGGAAAAATCTACGGAAGAGGCCATGGCATATTGGCTGATGAAATCCGAACCCGGAAGCTATTGCTGGGACGATCTCGTCCGCGACGGCACCACCGAATGGGACGGCGTCCGCAACCCCGCCGCGCGGCTTCACCTCCGGGCGATGAAGCCGGCCAACGAAGCGCTCTTCTACCATAGCGGCGCCGACAAGGCCGCAGTCGGCATCATGCGCATTGCGCGGGCGGCGCAGCCCGATCCCAAGGACCCGAACTGGGTCTCGGTGCGCGTGGAGCCGGTGCGGCCGCTGGCGGCGCCGGTGACGTTGAAGGCGATGAAGGCGGAGCCGCGGCTCGCCGGCCTGGAGATGCTCCGCCAGTCGCGCCTATCGGTGTCGCCGGTCAGCGAGGCGGAATGGCTGACGATTATGGAGTTGGCGGCTGGCTGAGCCGCCACTCCGGGAGGAGGGCCACACAGCTCCGTGGGCACCTCCCGATCAGGTCGTCTCTGCGACCGGAAAATGAGGGCGGCCGATACGAGCCGTCAATGCGCGGCCCGGTCCTCCGCCCGCAGCGCGTCGTAGCGCGCTTTCAGGCGCTCCTCCATGCAGGCCTGCACCGCCGGCGCGGTGGCGAGATTGCGCGCGGCGCAATCCTCGACCGCCTGGCAGCCGATGGTGTCGACCTTCGCGTCGCCGCTCGAACGCTTGACCCTGCAGCGGACCCGGCCCCGCTTATCGACGCGCGCGGAGAAGCGCAGGCGCTTCAGCCGCTCGCCCATCACCACGATCTCCTCGGACGAAGGCTCCGCCGCCTGAAGCTGAGGCGGAGCCTGGAGGAGGAAAAGGGCGAGGATCAGCATCAGAAGCGCACCGGAACGCCGATGAGGATGTGAC
>NZ_DASVUE010000179.1:0-5928 GCF_036387215.1 Allosphingosinicella sp.
GAGCTTCCCGGGCTCCGACAAGGTCAGCCTGCGTCCCTTCGTCGACGTGTCGCGGGCGAAAGGGGACACGCCCTTCGAGTTCGAGGCGCCGGACGAGAGCTTCGGCTTTGCGATTGTGAAAGGCGGCGGGTTTGCGTTCGGCCCCGCCCTGGGCATCGAAGGAAAAAGGGATGCGGAAGATGTCGGCGCCGCTTTGCCGAAGGTGGGGTTCACGGTCGAGGTGGGCGGCTTCGTTCAATATCAGCTGTCGGAGCCGTTCCGGCTGCGGGCGGAGGTGCGGAAAGGGCTCGGCGGCCATCGCGGTGTCATCGCGAACCTCAGCGCCGATTATGTCGCGAGGGACGGGGACAAGTGGCTGTTCTCGATCGGGCCGCGGCTGACGATCGGCAACGACCGCTACCACCGCGCTTACTTCGGAGTTGCTCCGGCTGATGCCGCACCTTCCGGCCTTCCGAGCTTCCGGCCCGACGGCGGCGTCCAGGCGGTGGGCATCACCGCGGGCTTCATTCGCCAGCTTACCCCGCGCTGGGGCATCAACAGCTATGCCCGTTACGACCGGCTGGTCGGCGACCCCGCTCGCTCCCCCATCGTGAGGACGCTCGGCTCGCGCAATCAATATTCGGGCGGGCTGGCGCTCACCTATACGTTCGGCTCGGGAGTTCGCTAACCCCCCCGAATCAGGGCTGCCGATGGCGCCTGTGCCAGGTGAGCTGACGCCAGACGTAGGCGATCACGATGCCCGCGATGATCAGCGTTGAGACGGGTCCGAGCACCTGCTCGACCTCGCTGAACTGCTGCTTCAGCATGAATCCCGCAACGGCGAGGAGCGCGCTCCATCCGACCGTGCCGACGGTCGACCAGAACAGGAATTTCGGCAGTCGCATGTGTACGAGCCCGGCGGGGATCGAGATCACCGAGCGGATCGTCGGCATCATCCGGCCGATGGCGACGATCACTGGCCCGAAGCGGCCGAAAAGCCGCTCCACCTTCTCGACATCGTACCAGTCGAGCGTCAGCCAGCGGCCGCGTTTCTCGATGAAGGGCCGGAAGCGGCGAAGGCCCAGCCGCCATGCGACGAGATACCAGAAGATGTTGCCGGCCATCGCTCCGAGGCTGCCGCTGGCGATCACCCCGGCGAGCGTCATCCGTCCCTCCGCCGCCGAGACTCCGGCGAGCGGCATGATCACCTCGGACGGGACCGGCGGAAAGATCGTCTCCAGGAACATCAGCATGGCGATGCCGAAATAGCCCGAATGCTCGACCAGTCGGATGACCCAGTCCGTCATGGCTCAGCGGAGCTTGGCCTCGATCGCGTCCCAGATGCGGCCGGGCGTGTCGGTGCCGTTGAATCGGTCGATCGCGACGATGCCGGTGGGGGAGGTGACGTTGATCTCGGTGAGCCACCTGCCGCCGATCACGTCGATGCCGACGAAGAGCAGTCCGCGCGCCTTGAGCTCGGGGCCGAGCGCCACGCAGATTTCCTGTTCGGTCTCGGTGAGCTCGGTCTTCAGCGCCGAACCGCCTGCCGCAAGGTTCGAGCGGATTTCCCCCTCCCCCGGGAGCCGGTTGATCGCGCCCGCAACTTCGCCGTCGACGAGGACGATGCGCTTGTCCCCCTGCGCGATCTCCGGGAGGAAGGCCTGGACGACGTGGGGCTCGCGATAGCTGGCGTTGAACAGCTCGATGAGCGAGGCGAGATTGGCGCCGTCGCGTCCGACCTTGAACACCGCCTTGCCCGCATTGCCGTGGAGCGGCTTCACGACAACCTCGCCATGCTCCTCGATGAAGTGGCGGGCGGCGTCGATCGAGCGCGTGATGAGCGTCGGCGGCATGAAGCGGGCGAAATCCAGCACCCAGACCTTTTCCGGCGCGTTCCGGACGGAGGCCGGGTCGTTCACCACCAATGTCTCGTGCTGGATGCGCTCCAGCAGGTGCGTCGCCGTGATGTAGCCGAGGTCGAACGGCGGATCCTGCCGCATCAGCACCACGTCCACGTCTCGGCCGAGATCGAGCAGGACCGGCTCTTCGAAGCGGAAGTGGTTTCCCGGGACCGCCTGGACCGTCACGGGATGCGCCATGGTCCAGAGGCGTCCGTCGACGTAGCTCAGCGCCTCGGCGTCGTAATGGAACAGCCTGTGCCCGCGCTTCTGCGCGCCGAGCATGATGGCGAAGGTGGAATCGCCCGCGATGTTGATGGTCTCCATCGGATCCATCTGGACGGCAATCCTCAGTGTCATCGGCTCCTCCGGAAGCGGCGCTTAGGCCAGGCGTCGCGCGCTGTCACCCGTGCCAGACGTTGGTCATGTGGCGGGGAAGACGCCAGGGGACGATGAAGATCGCGTCGATCCTGATGTCGTCCCCCGGAAGGGCGAAGCGCGGTGCAAGCGCCTCGGCGGCCGCGGCGACGCGGCGGAGGCGGTATTCGTCGAGCGCGAACCCGGCCTCGCGGGCCGTGGCGCGGGCCTTCACCTCGATGAAGGCGACGATGCGGCCGCGCCTGGCGACGAGGTCCACCTCACCGACAGGCGTGCGGACGCGGCGGGCGATGACGTCCCAGCCCTTGAGCTGAAGCCAGAGTGCGGCAGTCGCTTCGGCGCGCCTGCCGCCGCGTTCGGCCCGCTGCCGTTTCACTTCAGCGCCAGCGCGCGCTCATAGACCTCTCGCCTGGGCAGTCCGAGCGTTTCGGCGACTTCGGCGGCGGCGCGGGAGGGGGAGAGGCGCGTCATGGCTTCCTCGAGGGCGGCATCGACATCGGCTTCGGCGGCCGGCGCCGCTTCGCCCGGCGGTCCAATGACGAGCACGATCTCGCCCTTCGGAGGCGCCGCATCTGCATAGCGGGCGGCAAGCGCATCGAGCGAGCCGGTGACGGTCTCTTCAAACTTCTTGCTGATCTCGCGCACGACGGCAGCGTCGCGGCTGCCGAGCCCGTCGCGCAACGCAGCAAGCGCGGCGGCGAGGCGGGGGCCGCTTTCGTAGAGGATCAGGCTCGCCCTCACCGAAGCGACCTCGGCGATAGCGGTGGCACGGGCGCCCGCCTTGGGCGGCAGGAAGCCGAGGAACAGGAAGCGGTCGGTAGGCAGGCCGGCGAGCGTCAGCGCAGCGATTGCTGCGCAAGGGCCGGCGACGGTGTGGATGTCGATCCCCGCGGCGCGCGCATCGCGCACCAGTTTATATCCCGGATCCGAGATGAGCGGGGTGCCGGCATCCGAAACCAGGGCCACTGCCTTATCCGCCATCTGCGAGATGAGATCCGGCCGGACGCGATCGGCATTATGGTCGTGATAAGGCGTCATCGGCTTCCTGACGCCGATGTGGGCGAGGAGCTTGGCGGTGACCCTGCTGTCCTCGACCGCGATCAGATCCGCGCCAGAAAGCACCCGGGCGGCGTGCGGGCTCAGATCGGAAAGATTGCCGATCGGCGTCGCGACGATATAGAGGCCGGGGGGCAGGGGATCGCTCATGGATGAGGTCATGGCAGAGCAATCGCACCGGCCGCAAGCGCGGCGCTCCTTCCTCGGCCTTGCGGCGGGAGCCGCGCTGAGCCTCGCGCTTTCGGCCTGCGCGATCGTTCCGAGCGGCGGGCGGAGCGAGGCGCCGCCGCCGCCGCAGCCTCGCGCCGAGCCTGAGGAGCCGGCGGGGCCGAACCTGCCGCCCGGCGAGACCCGGAACCGCGTCGCGGTGCTGGTGCCGCTGACGGGGCCGAATGCCGGCGTCGGAACATCGATCGCGAACGCGGCCAACATGGCGCTCAGCGACTCGCAGAGCCAACGGATCAGGATCACCGTCTATGACACCGGAACGGGCGCCGCAGCGGCGGCGGAGCGCGCGATCCGCGAAGGCAATGCGCTGATCCTGGGGCCGCTGCTCGCCGAAGAAGCGCAGGCGGTGGGGGCGGTCGCCCGCCGGGCGGACGTGCCGGTCGTCTCCTTTTCCAACGACGTGAGCGCGGCGGGCGACGGGGTCTACATCATGGGGTTCAACCCTGAGCAGTCGATCGAGCGGGTGGTGCGGCATGCCCGCTCGCAGGGGCTGGAGCGGTTCGCGGCTCTAATCCCCGAAGGCGTCTACGGGCGGCGCGCGGGCGATGCCTATACGAGCATCGTCAATCGCGCCGGGGGACGCGTGGTCGCAACGGAGAGCTACGGCCGGACTCCCGCTTCGCTCCGGTCGGCCGCGCTTCGGCTGAATTCGGCTGCTCCGTACCAGGCGGTGCTGGTCGCCGATAACGGCAAGATCGCCATCTCGGCCGCGGCGACGATCCGGACCGGGCGTTCGAGGAGCGCTCGAATCCTTGGAACCGAGCTCTGGCGCTCCGAGACGGCGCTCACCGCCTCTGCGCCGATGCGCGGCGCATGGTTCGCGGCGGCGCCCGAGAACATGTTCGAGCAGTTGAAGACCCGCTACCGCACGCGCTTCGGGAAGACGCCGTACCGGCTTGCGAGCCTCGGCTACGATGCCGTCCTGCTGGCGGTGCGGATCGGCAACGAGTGGCGGATCGGCCGCCGCTTCCCCGAGGGCGAGCTTCTGAACCCGGAGGGCTTCACCGGCGTCGACGGCGCCTTCCGCTTCGCCCGCGACGGCGTCGCCGACCGTCAGCTCGAAGTCGTGCAGGTGAATGCCGGCACGTTCACGACCGTCTCGCCCGCGCCGAGGACGTTCGAGCGCTAGCCGAGCACGATCTCGGCGAGGATCGCGTCGAGGAGCAGCATTCCGGCCGGGGTGACGCGGAGGCGGCTTTCGTCCCCTTCGAGCAGGCCCTGGCGGGCGAGGCGGTGGATCGCCGCCTCATCGATCAGCTCGCGGATCGGGCGCTCGGCTAGGGCGGCGATGCGGGAAAGGTCGATCCCTTCGCGGAGCCTGAGGCCCATCAGGAGCGCCTCGATGCCCTTTTCAGCCGCGCCAAGCTCGGCTTCTTCGACGATGCCGCTGCCTGTGCGGTCGAGTGCGGAGAGCCAGTTCTCGGGCTTTCTGTGGCGCTGGGTGACGCTTCCGCCGCGCCGGCCGTGGGCGCCGGGGCCGATCCCGAGATATGGCTGATAGCGCCAGTAAGCGAGATTGTGGCGGCTCTCCTCGCCGGACCGCGCGTGGTTGGAGATTTCGTAGGCGGGGATGCCGGCGGCTTCGGTCATCCTTTGGGTGAGCTCGTAAAGCGCGGCGGCGTGGTCGGGGTCGGTCTGGGCGAGTTCACCCTTGGCCGCCAAAGCGGCGAAGCGGGTGCCCGGCTCGATCGTCAGCTGGTAGAGCGAGAGATGGCCGGTGCCGAAGGAGAGGGCGCGGGCGAGCTCGGCCTGCCATGCAGCCTCGCTCTGGCCGGGGAGGGCATAGATCAGGTCAAAGCTTACGCGCCCGAAAACGTCCTGGGCGGTGTGGAGCGCGGCCAGGCCTTCGGCCACGCCATGGGCCCGGCCGAGGAAGCGGAGCGCCTCGTCGTCGAGCGATTGAAGGCCGAGCGAGACGCGGTTCACTCCGGCCGCGGCGAGATCGGCGAAGCGCGCCGCTTCAACGGAGGAGGGGTTCGCCTCGAGCGTGATCTCGATGCCGGGCGCGAAGCCCCAGTGCCGCTCGGCCGCTTCGATGATCGCAGCGGCGGTCTCGGGCGGCATCAGCGAAGGCGTTCCTCCACCGAAGAAGATCGAGCCGAGCTTCTGCCCCGGCGCTGCCTCCGCCTCGCAGGCGAGGTCCCTCAGAAGCGCTGCCCGCCACTGCTCCTGGTCGACGCTCTCGCGGACGTGGCTGTTGAAGTCGCAATAGGGGCATTTGGAGACGCAGAACGGCCAGTGCACGTAGAGCGCCAGCGGTTCAGAGACTGTTCCGTTCGTGTCGAGCGAAGTCGAGACACCCTGCCGAGCAAAGCCGAGGCCTGTCCCGCGGCTCGTCTCGCCTTCGCTCGACTGGGCCCCTCGACTGCGCTCGGGGCGAACGGATAGA
>NZ_DASVUE010000180.1:0-8582 GCF_036387215.1 Allosphingosinicella sp.
ACCCCGATGTCCGACATCAACACGACGCCGCTCGTCGACGTCATGCTGGTGCTCCTGATCATCTTCCTCATCACCGTTCCGGTCGTCATCCAGTCGGTGCCGATGGAGCTTCCGAAGGTCCGGTTCGAGCCGACCACCACCAAGCCCGAAAACGTCTCGCTTTCCGTCCGGGCGGGCCCCGGCGGCGCCTGCGAGGTCTATTGGGGCCTGACCCAGGTCAATTCGGAAGAGCTGCTGAAGCGGGCGGTGAAGAAACTTGAGGATCAGGTGAAGGCCGCCGGCGGACCTGAGAACATCACCGAAGAGAATATGCCCGAGGCCCATATCCGCGGCGACATCAACACGCCTTACCGCTGCATCGGCGGCGCCGTGTTCACGATGCAGCGCGCAGGCTTTGCGCGGGTCGGCTTCATCTCCGAACCGGCGCCTGGCGGCGGCGGTCCCCGGATCTAAGAACAAGAATTCAGGAGTAATCGACTATGGCGATGTCAACCGGCGGGTCCGAAGGCGAGCCGATGATGGACATCAACACGACGCCGCTTATCGACGTCATGCTGGTGCTCCTCATCATGTTCATCATCACCATCCCGATCCAGACGCACGCGGTGAAGCTCGATCTGCCGGTGGACAGCCAGCAGAATACGCCGCCGCCGATTGATCCGGTGAAGAACAAGATTGTGATCACGCAGGCAGGCCAGATCCTGTGGAACGGAGCCGCGGTGAACCCGGTCCAGCTGCGCCAGTTCCTGGACATCACGACGACGATGACCCCGGTTCCCGAACTGCACCTGCAGCCGGAACCAGAGGCGAAGTACGAGCTGGTCGATCAAGTTCTGGCGGTGACCAAGCGCGCGAACATCACCGCGATGGGCTTCGTGGGCAACGAGGCCTACGCGAACTTCTGACGCATCCCTGCTGCTTCTCTCAATAGGGCGGTCCTTCGGGACTGCCCTATTTGCATTTGCGCCGGTTGGATCATTGCCGAAGCGGCTCCGAGGCGACAGAAGGTGGCAATGAAGCATCGCCGAGCCGGGTTTATCGCAATGGCCGCGCTGGCCACCGCTTCGCAGGCTCAGTCGGGGAGGCCGGCTCCTTCCCGGATCGACGATTTTATCGAACGGGTGAGCAGGCTGCGCGGGCAGGTAGAGGAACTGGCCTTTCAGCCGGGCAAGCTTTTTGAATTCCAGCGGGGTCGCGAGGATATCATCACGGTCGCCTACACGGGGGACGACATGGGTTGGCCGATCTACTCGATCGCAATCCGCGAGGTTTGCCGCCCACGGCCCGGCGGCCGGGGCTGTGTACCAGGGCGTGCCGCGCGGATGGTGCGCGCGCCCGCGCCGCCTGAGTTGACGAGGCCACGGCAGCGGGGGTTCTCGCTGATGCAGCAGATGCTCCGGAGTGGCGCAGAGACTCCCGAGCAAGTCGCCGCCGCGGTGGACAAGGCCGGGCTCGAATGGCTGGAGGGCGACCTCGACGCCTGCGAGGCCGCCGCGGAAGTGATCCGCCAAGCCGATCGCATCGAGTGGGTGGTCCCGGAAATCCACTCCCCCGACCCCAGCAAGCTGCAGGCCCCGGTGCTGCACTCGGACATGGTCGAGGTGACGTTCGTCACCTTCGCGCGTAAGTCCAGCTACCACGGCTACGTCGCGGAACGTTCTCCGGGCGAGTGGGCAGGGAGACTGGCGGCGGCACTTGAACCCTGCTGGCGACCGGCGGCGGCGCCCCCGCCTTGGCGGCGCTAGCCGGACTTTTCCGGCAAAGAAGGCATTCCATGCGCGGCTGGAGCGGACCTAAGCGGCAAGTCCGTCGAACTGGAGCCGGGCGAGGCGGGCATAGAGGCCGCCGCGGGCGTTCAGCGTCTCGTGCGTCCCCTCCTCGACGATCCGGCCGCCCTCCATTACGATGATCCGGTCGGCGGCCCGAACGGTGGCGAGCCGGTGCGCGATCACCATCGTGGTGCGGCCCTCCACCAGCCGCTCGATCGAGCTCTGGACCAGCCGCTCGGACTCCGCATCCAGCGCCGATGTCGCTTCGTCGAGGAGAAGGAGCGGGGCATCGCGGAGGATCGCGCGGGCGATCGCAATGCGCTGGCGCTGACCGCCCGACAGGCGCGCTCCGCCTTCGCCCATGAAGGTGTCGAGCCCCTCGGGGAGCTTCTCCAGGAATTCGGCCGCGTTGGCGGCTTCAGCCGCGCCCCAGAGCTCGGCATCGCTCGCGTCCCACCTGCCGTAGCGGAGATTGTCGCGGGCAGAGGCGGCGAAGATCACCGTCTCCTGCGGCACCGTCGCGATCCGCTCGCGAAGGTCGGCCGGATCCGCGTCGGTGAGCGCGATGCCGTCGAGCCGGATGGTGCCCGCTTCGGGATCGTAGAAGCGCTGGGCGAGCTGGAAGAGCGTCGACTTGCCGGCGCCGGAGGGGCCGACCACGGCCAGGGTCTCGCCCGGGCGCACCGACAGCGAGAAGTCCTGAAGCGCGCTCACTTCCTTGCGGGTGGGATAGCGGAAGCTGACCTGGTCGAATTCGAGCGCGCCTCGAGGCGGGGAGGGAAGCGGCTTCGGTTGGGCCGGCGCCCTGATTTCCGGTTCCTGCGCCATCAGCTCCGCGAGCCGGCCGGCCGCTCCCGCACCGCGGACGAGATCTCCATAGACTTCGGTAAGGGCGCCGAACGCTCCCGCGACGAGCGCGCCCGTCAGCACGAAAGCCGCGATGGTGCCGCCTGAGAGCCGCCCCGCCTGCACGTCGAGCGCCCCCTGCCACATGACGAGCGTTATCGCTCCGAAGATGAGGCCGATCACCATCGCCGTCATCAGCGCGCGGAGCAATATGCGGCGGCGGGCGGTGCCGAAGACGTTCTCGACAGCCGCCTCGAAGCGGCCGGCCTCGCGCTCCTGCTGGTTGAAGGACTGAACGATCTTCATCGCGCCCAACACCTCGTCCACCATCGCGCCGACATCGGCGATCCGGTCCTGACTCTTGCGGGAGAGCTTTTCCAGCCGTCGGCCGAGGAAGACGATCGGCAGGATCACGACCGGGATGCCGATCAGAAGCATCCCCGCCAGCTTCGGCGACAATGCGAACAGATAGACGACACCGCCAATGCCCATCACGATGTTGCGGAGCGCCACCGAGACGGTGGTGCCGACGACCTGCTCGATGATCGTGGTGTCGGCGGTGAGGCGGGAGGCGATCTCGGAGGGGCGGTTCTCCTCGAAGAAGCTCGGCGCGAGGCGCAGCAGGTTGCGCTGAACGGCGGTGCGCACGTCGGCGACCACCCGCTCGCCCAGCCAGGAGACGAAATAGAAGCGGAATGCGGTCGCGAACGCCATCACCACCACGACCATCAGCAGATACTGGAACCAGCGAGCGATATCGCCCTCGGCGCCTCCGAACCCCTTGTCGATGATCAGCCGGAAGCTGTTCGGGATGGCGAGGGTGGCGGCGGCGGCGACGAGCAGTGCCGTCACCGCGCCCGCAATCCGGCCCGGATAGCGGATCGCGAAGCGCCAGATCATGGACAGATTGCCGATCTTCCTGTTGCCCTTCGGTTCTGCTCCGCGTGCCATCGCCGGGGCGTAGCAGGGGGTGCAGTGCCGCTCAATCCCGCGCCGGAGGGAGCTTTCGACCGGGCGGTCGGTTATCTATGGTTGAAAGAGGGTTGACCCTGACCTGGGTTAGCCCGATCTGGAGACCGGATGCTCTACGACGCTTATGAAATGCAGCGCTCGCTGCTCGCCGGAGCCAGCACGCTCGCCAATATCGGCGCCGGCTGGATGCAAAACCCGGTTAACCCGTTCGCCTACAGCCAGATGGGGCCGATCGTCGGATCGGCGCTCGACGTGTTTGCGCATGCCTCGGCGCCGCGCGGGAAGCCCGCTTTCGGGCTGGAGACCACGATCGTCAAAGGCAAGACGGTGCCGGTGCAGGAGGAGGTCGTACTTCGTAAGCCCTTCGGGCAGCTGAAGCGCTTCCGCCGCGAGGGGATCGAAGGCGGTCCGCGGCTTCTGATCGTGGCACCGATGTCGGGCCATTACGCGACTTTGCTTCGCGGCACGGTCGAGCGGATGCTTCCCGGACACGACGTCTACATCACCGATTGGCGGGATGCGAAGCTGGTGCCGCTGGTCGAGGGCAAGTTCGATCTCGACGATTATGTCAATTATCTGATCGAGTTCCTGGAGCATATCGGCCCGGGCGCGCACATGCTCGCCGTCTGCCAGCCCTCCGTCCCGAGCTATGCCGCGGCAGCGGTGATGTCGGCGGACAAGAACCCGGCGCGGCCGAAGACCCTGACGATGATGGGCGGCCCGATCGACACGCGCGAAGCGCCGACGGCGGTGAACACGCTCGCCACACAGCGCCCGCACAGCTGGTTCCAGCGCAACGTGATCGCGACGGTGCCTTATTCCTATCCGGGCGCTGGCCGCGCGGTTTACCCGGGCTTCCTTCAGCTCGCCGGCTTCATGACGATGAACCTCGGCAGCCATCTCACCAGCCATTGGGAGATGTTCAAGCATCTGGTGGCGGGCGACGGAGAGAGCGCGGAAGCGACCAAGGATTTCTACGACGAATATCGCGCGGTCTGCGACATGACCGAGGAATTCTACCTTCAGACGGTGGATGTCGTGTTCCAGCGGCATCTGTTGCCGAAAGGCGAAATGATGCACCGCGGGCGGCGGGTCGATCCGGCGGCGATCACCGACATCGCAATCCTCGCGATCGAGGGCGAGCGGGACGATATCTCGGGGATCGGGCAGACGAAGGCGGCGCTGAATATCTCCACCTCTCTGCCTGAGGAGATGAAGCAATATCATCTCGCCCAGGGCGTCGGCCATTACGGCATCTTCAACGGCAGCAAATGGCGCGAGCGGATCGCTCCGATCGTCGAAAGCTGGATCGCGCAGCACGACGGCTGAGGCGCCGCGGCCTTCTTCGAACTGCAACACTATCGTCAAAGGCTTGCAACAGGTGCGCGCTAGTCTGCCTACGATCGGCAGGAGACCAACATGCGCCCGCACAGCTTCAGCGAAACCTCGTCCTCGTCCCGCTCCGGCAGCCGCGGCGGCTGGTCGCTGGTCGGACGGCTTCTCATCTGGTCGATGCGTCGCTGCTGATCCGGAGCTAAACATCTGCAGCACTTGAACTTTTGTCGAGCGCACCCATCTTCCTCTCACTGTTCAACAACTGAAAGGAGGTGGTCTGATGTCTCATTGTCACATGCCGTACGCGGCGAATCTGGTGAGCGCAGCCTCCGCGGGGGTCGGCGCCTAACTGGACGCCGCAACCGGCGGACAATGGAAAGGCCGTCCCGAAAGGGGCGGCCTTTTGTTTTTTGGGCTGCGAGAGGCGGACCTTCCGCGGGTGCGCCCGTCGCGCCCTGGTGCGGGTTCGTCGAGCCCGGGTCGCCCTCGTCGAGTCCTGAGCCGCCGCCGTCGCACAATTCGTTCGCCGCGCCGCCGATCTCCTAAGTCGGATCCCGACAGGGAGATTGGAGGACCCATGGAAACGGATCTGGACTTCTACACGCGCTGCATGGTGGAGGCGCTGCAGGCAGCGCGCCGGACGGCGTCGCCTGAAGCCCGCCGCTGCTACGAAAAGCTCGCCCGCACCTTCGCTCTGCAGGTGCACAAGGTGGAGAACACCCCCACCATGGTCACGCCGGAGCCGCTGCGGCTTCGTCCGCTTCAGCTCGCCGCTTGAGCGGGTTCAGGCGCTGCCGGCGGCGCGCTCGATATTGAGGGCGGCTTCAACCATCCGCTCCCAGATATCGGGATCGCCGGCGGCGGCCATGACCGGATCCGGCTCCCGCATCGTCCGCAGGATCGAGAGCGCGTCGTCGACATATTCATGCCATTCCTCGTCGACGTTGGGCCCCGCCGAAGGATCGTCCCCGTCGGCGTTGATGCTGTTGGCGCGGCCGGCAAGCACGCGCGCCATCCGCTCGACCAAAGTGAGGTTTGATACCGGCATTCGTCGCTCCCTCGTTTCGAGAGGATAACGAGGTAGCCGCCCGGCGGTTTCCTCAGTCGAAGTGGAAGCCGAGCAGCCGCGCCACCAGCAAGGCGGCGAGGATCCACACCGCCACCACGATCGCGGCGCCCCAGGCCGAGCCGGGCCGCTCCGCTGCTTTCGCCGCCGCCGCCCGGTGCTCCTCGAATACGCCCTCGGGCAGCATCTTCACGAACAGCCAGATGCCGAGCGGGATCAGGATCGCATCGTCGAGCAGCCCGAGGATCGGGATGAAATCGGGAATGAGGTCCAGCGGTGAGAGCGCGTAGGCGGTGACGAGAAGCCCGAAGCCGCGCGCATACCAGGGCGTGCGAGGATCGCGTGCGGCGAGCCAGGCCGCGTGGGCATCGACGCGGATCCGGCGAGCAAGGGAGACAAGCGAAGGCGGCTTCTTCACGCGAGCCTTGGGTCCGGTCCGAACCGTTCGGGATCACCATCCGAGGCCTGGGCGAGGAGGTAGACGCCCCAGAGGAAGAATGGCGCGATGAGGAGCGCCAGAAACTCCCCCGAAGAGTCGAACGGAAGGTCCACCGGGCCTGTGCGCGGAATGAGGCCCAGGGAGGGGATGATCGCCCAAAGTCCGACCCGCCCGTTATCGTGCATGCGGCGCACGAAGGTCGGTACGATGAGCGCCATCACAAGGGTCCGTGTCGCCTCCTCAGGCAATCCGGTGGCGAGCTTCACCAGTTCCGCCACGACTGGAGATACGAAGAGCAGGATAACGTACGCGCCGAACGCGTAGCCGCCGGTCGTGCGGCCGCGGAAGGAGAAGAACTCCGACAGCTGTGTGGCCGCTGACCGTCTCATTTTCATCCACGCACGTGTAGCAGCAGCTAGAGCACCTCGAACAGTCCCGCCGCGCCCATGCCGCCGCCGACGCACATCGTCACGACGACGTACTTCGCGCCGCGGCGGCGGCCTTCGATGAGGGCGTGGCCGGTCATGCGGGCGCCGGACATTCCGTAGGGGTGGCCTATGGAGATCGAGCCGCCGTCCACGTTCATCTTCTCCGCGGGGATGCCGAGCTGGTCCTGGCAGTAGAGCACCTGGACGGCGAAGGCCTCATTGAGTTCCCAGAGGTCGATGTCTTGGACGCTGAGACCGAAGCGCTTCAGAAGCTTCGGGACCGCGAAGACAGGTCCGATGCCCATCTCGTCCGGCTCGGTACCGGCGACGGCCATGCCGACATAGCGGCCGAGCGGCTTCAGGCCGCGCTCGGCCGCCATTCCGGCTTCCATGATGACGCAGGCGGAGGCGCCATCGGACAGCTGGCTCGCATTGCCGGCGGTGATCATCGCCTCCGGGCCCATCACCGGCTGGAGCGAGGCGAGGCCTTCGAGCGTGGTCTCCGGGCGGTTGCCCTCGTCTTTGGCGAGGGTGATCTCCTTCATGGACACTTCCCCCGTCGCTTTATCCTTCACGGCCATCTTGGCGGTGACAGGGATGATCTCGTCGTCGAACTTGCCCTCGGCCTGCGCCTTGGCGGTGAGCTGCTGCGAGCGGAGCGCGTAGGCGTCCTGCCGCTCGCGGCTGACCGAGTAGCGCTTGCCGACCACTTCGGCGGTGTTGATCATCGGCATGTAGACGCCGTTGTGCATCGACAGCAGCTCCGGATCCGGCCCGAGCCGCATTTCCGGCGTCTGGACAAGGCTGATGCTCTCGACGCCGCCGGCGACGCAGATATCCATCCTGTCGACGATCACCTGCTTGGCGGCCGTGGCGATCGCCATCAGGCCCGAAGCGCACTGACGGTCGATCGACATTCCGGACACGGTGACCGGAAGGCCGGCGCGAAGCGCCGCGGTGCGGCCGATCGTCGTCTGTACGCCCTGCTGAAGCGCGGCGCCGATCACGCAATCCTCGATCTCCTCGGGCGCGACGCCGGAGCGCTCGACGGCGGCGCGGATCGCATGCGCGGCGAGGGTGGGGGAGGGCGTGGCGTTGAAGGCTCCGCGATAGGCGCGGCCGATCGGTGTGCGGGCGGTGGAAACGATGACTGCGTCGCGAGTGGCCATGTTTGGGCTCCTTCTGATCAGGTGAAGATGAGGCCGATCCAGTCGGCGGTGAGGGCGGGCTTCTCCGCGCCCTCGATTTCTACGGAGACATTGTGGACGAACTGCCACTGGCCCGGGCGCTTCTCCTCGCCCGCGGCCAGCGTGAAGCGGCCGCGCACGCGGCTGCCGGAGCGGACCGGCGCTAGAAAGCGGACGCGGTCGAAGCCGTAATTGACGCCCATCTTGAGGCCGTCCGGCACGAGCATCACCTGCTCAGCCATCTGGCTCAGCAGCGACAGCGTCAGGAAGCCGTGCGCGACCGTGCCGCCGAACGGGGTGCGGGCCGCAGCTTCGGGATCGACGTGGATGAACTGGTGATCGCCGGTCACGTCGGCGAACGTGTCGATCGCCTGCTGATCCACGAGGATCCAGCCGGAGACGCCGATCTCGGTGCCGACCCGGGCTTTGATCTCTTCGATGCTGGCGATGGGCATGGAGCCGGTCTAGAGCCGCGCCCACACAAGACTCAAGGCAGAAGAGGGCCAGTTATGGCGGACGCTACGGCAACCGCGCGCGCAG
>NZ_DASVUE010000181.1:0-1680 GCF_036387215.1 Allosphingosinicella sp.
CGCAGGCGCTTCAGCCGCTCGCCCATCACCACGATCTCCTCGGACGAAGGCTCCGCCGCCTGAAGCTGAGGCGGAGCCTGGAGGAGGAAAAGGGCGAGGATCAGCATCAGAAGCGCACCGGAACGCCGATGAGGATGTGACTCATCGCGTTGTCGAGATGGCGGAAGTCGAGCCGCACGTCCACCCGGCGGCTGACCCGGTACTGGAAGCCCGCGCCGATCGTGAAGCTGCTCCCCCATTCGTGCACGTCGGCCACCTTGGCGGTGCCGCCCAGCCGATACTTATGCCCTCCATAGCCGAAGGTGCCGTAGGCGAGGAGCCGCGGGCGGAGAAGGTAGCCGACCTTCCCGGTGGCCCGGTAGCCGAAGCGGGGGTGCTGGGTGTAAGTGGTGCCGTCGGCGAAGCGGGCAACGGGGTTGTTTCCCCCGAGGCTCACGCCCGCTTCCAGCCCCAGCCGCACGCGTTCGGCGAGCGCGAAATCGAAGCCCGCGAATGCGCCCCCGCCTACGCCCCAGGCCCGATAGTAGCGCCCCTCGGTCCGGTTGGTGCCGAGATCGGTGACGTTCAGATAGAAGTGATGCTCATGGGCGCCGAGTTCAGACCCGGCATAGGCGCCGGTGAACGCTTCGGGCGCCGGCTCGCTTTGGGCCGCCGCCGCCGTGGCGCAGCTCAGGAGTGCGGCTGCAAACAGTGTCGTTACGTAGTTCATTTCCCTCCCCGATTCGCATTGCATGTGTTCTGAGGACATGCTGTAATGAGGGGAGTTATTGCTGTAAAACAGAAAGTACTTTGTGCAAGACAAATATTCGCTACGCCGAGGTCGGGCGCGTGCGGTGAGGGTCCTGGCGCTCGTCTTCCTTGCGCTCGCCGCCCATCGGACCGCGACGCTGGCGCTGCCGCTGGTGGCGCCGGCCTATATGGGGGTGATGTTCGAATATGAGGCGGGACGAGCCCAGCTGCGGCCGGATCCGTATGTGCTGCTCCCGGTTGCCGCGCGGACGCAGGTCGAACCCGACGCGGCAGCGCGAGCACGCTTCGAGAGCAGGCTGAACGATCGCGGAGTTCGGCTCCGATTGTTCCTGCTCGAGCTGGCGGGACGGCTTCCCGAGCTTGCGGTGATGTACTGCATCGGCATTGCGCTATGGCGCTCGTCACGCCCCGGCGTTGAGGCGGCGTTGAGCGGAGTTCCCTGGCTGCTCCGGGCAGCGATTGCGGGTCTCGTAATGGCGGTCGCCACCCCGGTTGCAGAGGCGGTCCGGACGGGCTTGTTGCTGTCCGGGGTGGCACCGACAGCAACCTTCGACATCAATATCGATCTCGACGAGATGCAGCGAAACCTGCTGTTCGCAGCCGCCGCCCTGGCGGCGACATGGACGATCTCAGCGGGCCTTCGCGCCCGCGCCGACCTGGCGGAGATCGTCTAGTGCCGATCGTCGTCAACCTCGACGTGATGCTGGCCAAGCGCAAGGTCCGCTCCAACGAGCTCGCGCGAGCGATCTCGATCACGGAATCGAACCTGTCCCTGCTGAAGTCGGGCCGGGTGAAGGGCGTGCGCTTCTCGACGCTGGCGGCGATCTGCCGCTACCTCGAATGCGAGCCCGGCGACATATTGGGCTATGAGCGATCGGACGCGGACCTGGGCGGCGAAGAGGACTAGTCTCTTCTCCCCGCCGATCAGGC
>NZ_DASVUE010000182.1:0-4418 GCF_036387215.1 Allosphingosinicella sp.
AGGCGATGATCGATCCAGACCAGTCGGCAAAGGCTGTCCCCAACCGGCGGATCGCGCTCCTCATCGACGCGGACAACGTCTCGCACGGCAAGATCGCGGCGATGCTGGCCGAGCTTTCGAAATATGGCGTCGCCAACATCCGCCGCGCCTACGGCGACTGGGCGAGCTCGGGGCTGAAGGGCTGGACGGCGCGGCTGCACGAGCACGCCATCCGCCCGATCCAGCAGTTCAGCTATTCCAAGGGCAAGAACGCGACCGACATGGCGCTCGTGATCGACGCCATGGAATTGCTCTATACGCAAAAGCCCGACGCCTTCTGCATCGCCTCCAGCGACGCCGATTTCACGCCGCTCGTCATGCAGCTGCGCGCCAACGGCCACGAGGTCTACGGCTTCGGCGAGCGCAAGACTCCGGAGCCGTTCGTCAACGCCTGCTCGACCTTCCTCTACCTCGACAAGCTGGGCGAGGAGCCGGCCGATGCTCCAGCCGGTGCATCAACCCTCCCCGCCGCCGCCCCGAGGCGTTCGGGCCGCGCAAGGTCAGCGCCCGCTCCGAAGGAGGAGGCGGCGGGCGCCAAGCCGCTGAGCCAGGACGCCAAGCTCGTCTCGGTGCTTCGCGGAGCGGTCGAGGCCGCGGCGGGCGATGACGGCTGGGCCAATCTCTCCGCCGCCGGAAGCGCCGCCAAGCGCCAGGCGCCGATCGATCCGCGCAATTACGGCGCCCGCAACTTCCCGAAGCTGTTCGAAGCCACCGGCCTGTTCGAGATCGTCCGCGCCGACAACGGCCAGACCTACGTCGCCGACAAGCGCAACCGCGATCGCACCGCCGCTCCCATGGCCGGTGGAGCGCGCGGAGAAGCCCTTGCCGAGCGCCTGCCGGCCGCGATCGGGGGCCAGTCGCGGCAATGAACGTCGCGCTCCGCCCGGTTTGGGGGCCTCCTCCCTACATCCGCTCGAGCAGCCGCTCGACGCTGTCGGCGGGCTTCTTGCCCTCGGGGTGCGGCGCGAACTCCTCTTCGAGGCGGCGGCGGATCATTTCCACTTCGCGGTCCGTGAGGTGCTCGATGCCGATGAATTCGTTGCGGGCGCCCTCGACGGCGCGGATCACCTCGTCGAGCTTGGCCTGCATCGCCGCCGCGTCCCGGTTCTGGCTGTTCTGGATCAGGAACACCATCAGGAAGGTGACGATGGTCGTCGCCGTGTTCACCACCAGCTGCCAGGTGTCCGAATAATGGAAGACCGGGCCGGTGAGCACCCAGATCAGGATCAGCGCCAGAGCGGCCGTGAAGGCAGCGGGCTGCCCGGCGAATGCGGCGATTCGAGTCGCCGCTGCGGTGAAGAGGCGGTCCATTCCGGCACGATACGCCGCTTTCGAACGCCGCAACAGCCGCCCCGGCCCTCGCTTATGCGAGCGGATACCCCATATCGGTGTCATGGCACGTTCACACACCCTCTCCACCCCGCTCTTCCTCGCCCCTCTCCTCGCTCTTGCCGCCTGCGGCTCTCCGCAAGCGCCGGAGGCTCCGCCGGGGGCGGTGGAGGCCGCGACGGCCGAGCTCGACCGCAACGATGCGATCGAGCGGCGCGACACCATCAAGCGGATCGAGAACGAGGCGGAGGCTCGGACCGAGGATGCCGAGCGGCGGATCAAGGCGATCGAGCGCGGAAAAGCGGGCAATTAGGTGATTTCGATGGCCGCGTGCATAGGGGAGCGCATGAAGATTCCCCCAAGTACGCTCGAACGAGCGTTCGAGCTTGCCCGTTCGGGCGACTATGCCAGCTCCGCCGAAATCCGCCTCCAGCTGAAGCGCGAGCGGCACGACCAGGTCGAGGCTCACCTCCAGGGTCCCTCGATCAGCCGCCAGCTCCGCCTCATCTGCGAGGAAGCCTCGAAGAGCCGGAGCGCCGCAGCGGCCACCCCCGCCGCGGCGCCGACCCCGGAGGCATCCGCCTCCTAGGGCATCAGCCCCGCGGCCTTCAGCGCCTTTTCGATCACGGCCTGAACGCCTCCGGCAGAAGCTTTAGGCGCCTCCTCCGCACGGACCGGATCCGCTGCCCGCGCAGTCGTCTTCCGGGCCGCGGCAGCGGTCGCAAGGCCGAAGAATTCCGCGATCCGATCGGTCGAGCTCAGCCCGACGTCGAGCATATGCGCCCCCGCTTCGCCCAGCTCGCCTTCGCCGGTGCCCGGCTGAAGCGGGATTCCGTGCGCCATTCCGGTGATCGTATATTGCTCGATCACCGCCCGCCCCTCCGCATCCAGCCACGCCCGCCGCGGATAGCCTTCGACGCTGTCGGTGCGATCCGGCTTCACGGAGAGCCCATGCAGGTCCGCCCATTGCCGGACGATCGCGTCCGCATTGCTTGCCACCACCGTCGTATCGGCGCTCCCCTGCCACACCTGCACCCGCGGCCACGGCCCCTTGTGAGCCGACGCGCGGCGGACCCGCTGCCCGAGCTCGGCCGCATCCGCATGCGCCCGTCCGCCCATGCACTCGAACGCCTCCGCGACGCCCGACGCGCAGCCGTAAGCCACGCCGGCAATGATCGCTCCCGCCGCGAACAGCTCCGGATAGGTTGCGAGCATCACCGATGCCATCGCTCCGCCCGCCGACAATCCGGTGACGAAGATCCGCTTCGGGTCGACCTCATGCACCTTGCCGACCGCTTCCACCATCGCCCGGATCGAAGCCGCCTCGCCCATCCCGCGCTGGGTGTCGCTCCCCGAGAACCAGTTGAAGCAGAGCATCGGATTGTTCGCCCGCTGCTGCTCGGGGAAGAGCAGGATGAAACCGTGCCGGTCCGCAAGCCGGGACCAACCCGATCCCTGATCGTAGACCGCGGCGTCTTGGGTGCAGCCGTGGAGGACCACCACCAACGGCGCCGCCCCCCTCAGCCCCTTGGGCACATAGTAGCGTCCGATGAGGTTGCCGGGGTTGTTCGGGATCGGCCCGAGCTCAGCCAGCCGGTTCTTTACGGCCGAGCGCGGCGCGAAGCCGCTTGCGCCCTTGCGCGGCCGCCTGATCCTCAGTCTCGGCGTCACTGCTGGCATGTCCTACTCCCTGTGTCGCCGGTACGTTCGGCGTTTGAAACGTCACCAGAGCATGTTTGTTGCAGTGCAGCAAATTACAATGCGCCACCCGCGCATTCAGCGTCAGAAAGGGAGCTTGATGCCCACCATCAAGCGGTTGCTGCGCATCCCGGGCCCGATTTCCACGCCCTCCACATAGGCGCGGCCGGTGGCGCCGCCGCCGATGCCGGCCTCCGCGACGATGGGGCCGACGGCGAACTTCCGCTCCATCTCCGCAAATGGATAGGCACCGCCGCGGCGGCGCCTGCCGCAGACGACGATCTCGGAAGGGTCGCGGCCGACGCAGCCCCTCCCGTCAGCGGCGTCCCCGGACGGCCGGAAGGTCGCCAGGTCGAAATCGGAAACCAGCGCCGGAGGAGGAGGCGGCGCGAGCGCAGCCGACTGAAGCGCCATCAACAAAGCCAGTCCCATGTCTCGCTCCCTGCTGCGCCCACGATCCGCGCCCATTGCGGCGAGGATGAGGCGCCGCGGCATTCCGAGCTGGCCGCCGGCTCCCGATACTGGGCCTGCGCGTTCTACTCGTCGACCCCGGAGCGAGTCCCACAATGCCTTCGACCATCATACGATCGTTCGAGTACAGGCCGGAGACGAGGGAGCTGGAAGTGCTGTTCACAACCGGCCGCCGCTACCTCTACCGCGAGGTGCCTCCCGAAGCGGCCGAGGCGTTCCGTGGAGCCTTTGCGAAGGGGCGTCACTTCAACGCGCGCATCCGGGGACGCTACGCCTATGAGGAGCTGGATTGAGTGGTCGGGCCTAGGCGCACCAGGGCTCGCGCCGGCCGCTCCAGGTGCGCGCAAGGCCCTCGGACACGAGCTGATCGCCGATCGAGCGGCCGCCGCGGGTGACGATGCGGAGCTTGCGCCCGTAGCGGTCCTCGTCCCGTTCGACGGGCTCAAGCTGGAACGGGCCCGCCGCGAGCAGCACGGCGAGCCGCTCGGTGGCCCGAGCGGCAAGTGCGGTCTCATAGGCGCAGCGGCCGCGCACTTCGGGCGTGTCGATGTCGGCGATGCGGATTTTATCGCCGGCGTAGCGGAAGGTATCGCCGTCGATGACGTCGACCATGTCGCCGTGGCCGACCGTCTCCGGCCGCGCCTGGACGGACGCTTCCTGCGGGCGGAGGATTTCGCGGGATCTGCGCGCCTCGGCGAAGGGATCGGCGGGAGAAAAAGCAGCGATGGCCGGAGCGGCCGATTCCGGTGCTTCGCCCGGCCAGGCGGTGCCAAGTCCGCCGGCGACGAGGCCGAGCATGATGCCGGCGAGAAGGGTCAGCCGGATCTCGCCGATGCTGAATTGCCGGCGCGTGCGCGGCGGGCTCCAATGCCTGGACATGG
>NZ_DASVUE010000183.1:0-2476 GCF_036387215.1 Allosphingosinicella sp.
GCCGGTCCCGGAGCCGGAACTCGCGCCGTGATCGTCTTCGACCTCAAATGCGAAGCGGCCGCTCACGTGTTCGAGGGCTGGTTCGGTTCCAGCGAGGACTATGAAAGCCAGCGTGAGCGCGGCCTCGTCGTCTGCCCGCTCTGCGGCGATGCTCGTGTGGCGAAGGCGGTAATGGCGCCGCGCGTCGGCGCCAAAGGCAATCAATCGCATGCCGCGCCCGCCGATCCCGAAGCGATGAAGGCGATGCTCGCCGCAATGGCGTCCGCCCAGAAGGAGATGCTGGAGAAATCCTCCTATGTCGGCGACCGCTTCGCCGACGAGGCGCGGGCGATCCACCTCGGAGAGGCGGCGGCGCGCTCCATCCACGGCAAGGCGACCCGCGCCGAGACCGAGAGCCTGCTCGAGGAGGGCATCCAGGTCTCGCCCTTGCCCTTCACGGTGGTGGAGCCGGGCGAGGAGAATTGACCCACGCCGCGCCCGCGCCTAACTCACGCGCGGTGGCTGGCCCCGTAGCTCAGCAGGATAGAGCGGCAGATTCCTAATCTGTAGGCCACAGGTTCGAATCCTGTCGGGGTCACCACCCATTCCGCATGATAAGGACGGCTATGAGCGCAGATCACGATCCTGCTGACGGCGATCTGGTGAGCTCGCCTCCCAAGGTGCCCGTGCCGGACGATGTGCAGGCGGCGGTCAGGACGCTGATCCGCTGGGCCGGGGACGATCCCGAGCGCGAGGGGTTGCTCGACACGCCCGCCCGCGTCGCGCGCGCGTGGAAGGAATATGCCAGCGGCTACAAGGAGGACCCCTCCCACCATCTCAGCCGCACCTTCGAGGAGGTGGGCGGCTATGACGAGATCGTGCTTCTGAAGGACATACCCTTCCAGTCGCATTGCGAGCACCATCTCGCGCCGATCATCGGCAAGGCGGCGATCGCCTATCTGCCGAAGCACCGGGTCGTCGGGATCTCGAAGCTCGCGCGCGTGCTGCACGGCTTTGCCCGCCGCCTGCAGGTGCAGGAACGGCTGACCGCGCAGGTTGCCGATTGCATCTGGGAGCATCTCGAGCCACTCGGAGTGGCGGTGGTGATCGAGGCAAGCCACGCCTGCATGACCGCCCGCGGAGTCAACACGCCGGGAGTCATGATGACCACCAGCCGGATGATGGGCACCTTCCGCTCCGACGAACGCAGCCGGCGTGAGGTGCTGGCGCTGATGGGCTTTTGATCGGAAGCCGGCTGTTCGGCGCTTCCCGCTGGCCTTCCAAAGCTGACGCCGTTGATGCGTTCGAGCTCGAATCCAGTCAGCTTCGGCAGCTTCCGCCCGCCGGCCTTCGCCGCTTCGGACCGGTGAGCAGACAATGCGAAAGAGCCGCTCGCAGCGATGTCTCTACGAGTCGCGGAGTGTGACAGGCAAAACCCTATTGTTGAAGCCCTGCTTGTGCAGCCTTCACTTGCGCTCCTTCAGGCTCGAGCCAGCCGCGATAATGGACGATCGTGCCGAGCAGCGGGAGCGCGATCGAAACGTCGAAACGGAAGCGGCCATCCTCCTCCCATTCGCGGGCGTCGGAGCGGGGGGCGAGCGCGATGGGTAGCGGCAAGCGGCCCAGCCACCAGCGCTTCATCACCATCCTGAGCCCCTTAGCATTCGAGGGCAGGTCGAATGCGAAGCGCAGGGCGCCGAAGCGTTCGATTAGACATTGCCCGTGCTGCGACAGAATGGATGAAAAGCGGCGGCCGGAAAAGTCACGGGTCCAGCGTTCCCGACCATCTTGTTCGGCGAAGGCGACATGGAGAGGGTGGCGACCCGCAGGCGGGAAGCGGAACAAAGCTCCAGCGAGGGCGGCAAGGGGATTGCGGCCGCGTATGACCTCGGCTTCGCCGCTCGCCCCGCCATCGCGCAGCACGTCGTGCAGGTCGCGGACTGCGGGCGGCAGGGCGGCAAAGCGTCCGCCCATCAGCCGTTCGTAAAGCGGCAGCGGCAGTTCACGTTCGATGAGTTCGCTCGTCGTGGCAAGGCCGGCGAAACTCGGCTCGAAATCGTCGAGGGACAGCAGCCCGCCGGCGTCGCTCGCGCCGGGTGGAATGGCGCTCGCCGCCAGTTTCGCGAGGAGCAGCGGGACGGCAAGCGCGGGAATCTCCGGGCCGTGGCCGCAGTCCGCGATCAAGGTCCAGCGGCGCTCGATGCGCCGCCGCGCCGCGGTTCCGAACAGCCGGACCTGGAAAGCCGATCGCATCGACCCTGAGCCGCGCGTCCAATGCTGCAGGTTCGAAAGCACGCCCGCCAGCCGCTCCGGCCTTCGCAGCCAGCCCCACCGCACCGGCCAGCTCAGGAGCCAGAGCCCCAGATTGTGCCACCCTGCATCGGTGCCGGCGAAGAAGGTGACGCTGGGCGTTCCGGGCAGCCGGGCCGGGAGCAGCGCGAGGTCCGGCACGTCGGCGGTGGCCGCCAGACGGGAGCGCAGCGGCGGCGTGCCTGCG
>NZ_DASVUE010000184.1:0-5252 GCF_036387215.1 Allosphingosinicella sp.
CGCCACCTAGTTGGAAGCGCCTCTCACAAGGGCCCTTAGCTCAGTCGGTAGAGCAACTGACTTTTAATCAGTAGGTCGCTGGTTCGAATCCAGCAGGGCTCACCAGTTCGGATCTGGCAGAAGATGCGCGACGCCCGCACCCGTTTCTGGATCACGATCCTGCTCTCGGGCGCGGTCTGGCTCGCCGCGCTGCTGACGGGCGGCGCCGATTCCCCCCACGACCAGGCGCTGCGGAGCGCGCTCTATGCCGGGCATGACGAGGTGCTCGCCCGCAACGCAATCCTGCTGTCTTGGCTGGGCCGGGCATTGGTGCTGTTGCCGCTGACGCTCGCTGCCGCGATCTACCTCTTCTTTCGCCGCCGCATCCGGGTGGCGCTGCTGCTCATCACCGTGCTCGGCGGCCGCCTCTTGGTCGAGCTCCAGAAAATGTTCGTCGGCCGCGACCGGCCGGGAGTCGACGAGCATCTCGAGGCGGTGCGTAGCCTCAGCTTCCCGAGCGGGCACGCCGCCAACGCGATGATCACCTTCATGGCGATCGCCCTGCTCGTGCCGGTGAAGCAGCGGAACCGCGCCATCTCCGCCGGCCTCGGCCTCGCCATCGCGCTTCAGGCGGGCTGGAGCCGCGTCGCGCTCGGCGTCCATTGGCCGAGCGACGTGATCGGCGGCTGGGCGTTCGGCATCTTCTGGATCGCGCTCTGCATGCGCCTTGCCAGCGCCCGCCCGGACGCCGAGCCGAGCACCACAGGCCGCTGAGCGGCGGAACGTCCAATCCGCTCCTTCATTGTTACGTCAAGAGGAGACGGACATGACCGACCGCAACGACCGCGGCGCCGACCGCGCCGAGACCGCCCGCCAGACCGACGACAGCGACCTCATCGAGAGCATGGAGAGCGCCCCGAGCCACGGCAACCGCAGCGGCCACCAGATCAATACCGACATCGCAACCCAGGACGAGCTGAAGCAGGAAGTGGGCGAAGGCAGCGTCACCCGCGTCCGCGACAGCGACAAGGGCGAAGAGGCGAACCTGCCCCGCTTCAACGAAAGCAACTGAGCCGTCTCCCCTCCCTGCCCCGCAGGGGAAAGGGAGGGGTCGGGGGTGGGTGCGAGTGCGCCAGCGCGCTGGGCTAGCCCAGGTGTCGCGAAGCTGAGGGCAAGACCCACCCCCTGCCCCTCCCTCTCCGATGCCTCCGCCCCTCCGTCCGCCGCCGGGCTAAGGGAGGGGGGAGATACGGCGAAACACCAGCGAGAGGTTGTTGGCCGGCATCTCCACCACCCGCTCCAGCTTCAGGCCCTGGCGCTCCGCTTCGGCTGCTATCTCCTCGACCGTCCTTAGCCCCCATCGCGGGTCCCGCGCCTTCAGCGACTGGTCGAAGGTTTCGTTGCTGGGCGCCGTCGGCACCCCCTGCCGGCGATAAGGCCCGTAGAGAAAGAGCGGCGCGCCCGGCTCCAGCAGCCGCCCGGCCCCGCGCATCAGCCCCTCGGTCGCTTCCCACGGGCTGATATGCACCATGTTGATGCAGACGATCGCCTCGGCGGACGCGATCGGCCACCCGACCGCCCGCGCATCGAGCTCCACCGGCGGGAGCAGGTTGAACACGCCCCCGCTCTCGCGCCAGCCCTGGATGGAGGCGAGCGCGGCAGGATCCGGATCGCTCGGCTGCCAGAGCAGCTTCGGAAACGCCCGCGCAAAGGCCAGCGACTGCTCCCCGCTTCCGCTCGCCACCTCCAGCACCAGCCCCTTCTCCGGCAGGGTCTCGCGCAGCACATCGAGGATCGGTGCGGTATTGCGCGCTACGTGCGGCGCCGAGCGGCGGGCGTCCGTCACTCCGCCGCCTGGGCCTGCTCCGGCTCCTTGTAGACCAGGATGGGCTTTCGCGCCGCCAGCGTCTCATCGAGGCGCCGGCGCGGGGCGTAGACCGGAGCCGACTTCAGCGACTGATCGCCCGCCTTTGCCCGCTCGGCGACCGAGCGGAGGGCACCGATGAACTGATCGAGCGCTGCTTTCGATTCCGTCTCGGTCGGCTCGATCAGCATCGCCCCGTGCACCACCAGCGGGAAGTACATGGTCATCGGATGATAGCCCTCGTCGATCAGCCCCTTGGCGAGGTCGAGCGTCGAGAGGCCCTCGGCAAAGCCTTTGTCGCTGAACAAGGCTTCGTGCATGCACGGGCCGCTCTCCCCGAACGGCGCGTCCAGCACATCCTGGAGCTCGCGGAGGATGTAATTGGCGTTCAGCACCGCATCGCCCGATACCTGGCGAAGGCCGTCCGCGCCGTGGCTGAGGATGTAGCTCATCGCGCGGGTGAACATCCCCATCTGACCGTGAAAGGCCGTCATCCGACCGAAGCTGCGGCCGTGATGCTCACCCGCAGTCTCCTCCTCAATGAGGGCATAGCCCTCGCCCTGCCGCTCGACGAACGGCAGGGGCGCGAACGGCGTCAGCGCTTCGGAGAAGACCACCGGGCCGGAACCCGGCCCGCCGCCGCCGTGCGGGGTCGAGAAGGTCTTGTGGAGGTTGATGTGCATCGCATCGATGCCGAGGTCGCCGGGGCGGACCCGGCCAACGATGGCGTTGAAATTGGCACCGTCGCAATAGACCAGCCCGCCCGCTGCATGCACGGCTTCCGAGATCGCCTTCATGTCCGGCTCGAAGAGGCCGCACGTATTGGGGTTGGTGATCATCACGCCGGCGACGTCCGGCCCAAGCCGCGCCTTCAGCGCGTCGAGATCGACCCGGCCGCGCTCGTTGGCGGGGATGTTCTCGACCCGGTAGCCGACGAAGGCCGCAGTGGCGGGATTGGTGCCGTGCGCGCTTTCCGGGACGAGGATCACCTGCCGCGCATCTCCGCGCGCCTCGAGCGCCGCCCGCATCGCCAGCAGGCCGCACAATTCGCCGTGGGCGCCGGCCTTCGGGCTCATCGCAACCGAATGCATGCCGGTGAGCCTGATCAGCCATTCACCCAGCATCTCGATCAGCGCCAGCGCGCCCTGCACCGTGTCCACCGGCTGGAGCGGATGGATGTCCGCAAAGCCCGGCATCCGCGCCACCTTCTCGTTGAGGCGCGGATTGTGCTTCATGGTGCAGCTGCCGAGCGGGAACAGCCCCAGGTCGATCGCGTAATTCTGGCGGCTGAGACGGGTATAATGCCGCACCGTCTCCGGCTCCGACAGTCCGGCAAGGCCGATCGGGCGGTTGCGCTCCAGCCCGGCGAGGCGGCTGGCCACCTTCGGCGCCGCTTCCAGATCGACGCCCGTCGTGTCGGTGTCGCCGATCTCGAAGATCAGCGGCTCCTCCAGCATCAAGGCCCGGTTGTCCGTGAAGGTGGAGGGGGCGGAGGATGCGGGGGCGCCGGAGCTCATCTCGGGCCGCCAGCCGCTCGGGTTCATGCTCATGCCAAAGTCTCCTCGAGCGCGCCCGCAAGCGCCTCGACATCTTCATCCGTGACGATTTCGGTGACGGCCACGACAAGGCCGTTCTGGAGCGCCTCCGCGCCGGGATAGAGCCGGCCGAGCGAGACGCCGCCAAGCACGCCCCTCTCCGCCAGCGCCCGTACGACCGGGCGAGCCTCCTTCGGCAGCCGCAGCGTGAATTCGTTGAAGAAGGCGCCGCTGACCAGCTCCACGCCCGGCACCCGAGCCAACCGCTCGGCGGCCGCCACCGCCTTGGCGTGGTTGAGCTGCGCAAGCTGCCGGAGCCCCTTTTCTCCGAGCAGGGTCATGTGGACCGTGAAGGCGAGCGCGCACAGCCCTGAGTTGGTGCAGATGTTCGACGTGGCCTTCTCGCGCCGGATATGCTGCTCGCGGGTCGAGAGCGTCAGCACGAAGCCGCGATTGCCGTCGGCGTCCACAGTCTCGCCGCAGAGGCGCCCGGGCATCTGGCGGACGAACTTCTCCTTGCACGCGAACAGGCCGACATAGGGGCCGCCGAAGTTGAGGCCGACGCCGATCGACTGGCCCTCGCCGACGACGATGTCCGCACCCATTTCGCCGGGCGAGCGGATGAGGCCGAGGGCCACCGGCTCCGTCACCACCGCGATCAGCAGGGCGCCGGCCGCGTGCACCCGCTCGGCGAGCTCCGACAGGTCGGCAACGTGGCCGAGGATGTTGGGATATTGGACCACGACAGCGCTGGTCTCGCGGTCGATCCCGTCCAGCAGCCGCTGCATGTCGTCGCCCGGCGCTCCGTCGGTCAGCTCGGGCAGTGCGACATCGAGCGTATCGCCGGTAAACCGCGCCATGGTCTGCGCGACCGACACGTAATGCGGGTGGAGGCCAGCCGAGAGGATCGCCTTGCCGCGCCGGGTGACGCGACGGGCCATCGCAATGGCTTCCCAGCAGGCGGTCGACCCGTCGTACATCGATGCGTTGGCGACGTCGCAGCCGTAGAGGCGCGCTACCTGCGTCTGGAATTCGAACAAAGCCTGCAGCGTCCCCTGCGCGATCTCCGGCTGGTACGGCGTGTAGCTCGTCAGGAATTCGCCGCGCTGGATGATGTGATCGACGCTGGACGGGATGTGGTGCTTATAGGCGCCGCAGCCGAGGAAGAAGGGCACCTCCCCCGCCACCAGGTTTTGCCGCGCAAGCGCTCCGAGCTGCCGCTCGACGGAGAGCTCGCTCGCGTGATCGGCAAGGCCTTCGATCTTCCCCGCCAGCCGCGCCGCCTCCGGCACGTCGACGAACAGGTCTTCGATGGAATCGGCTCCGATCGAGCGGAGCATCGCCTGCCGGTCGGCTTCGGCAAGTGGAAGGTAACGCATCAGTCTGGCTTTCTCATCGTAAAGCGGAGGCGGACATAATCGGCGTACCAGCCGCCGTCCGGCGTCTGGAGAATTCCCGCGAGGCGGCGTTGGACCGCCTCGGCGACGGCGCCGTGCTCGTTCTCAGGCACTCCGGCCACGTCGAGCCAGCCGGCGCGGAAGGTTCTCACCCAGGCGCTCACCCCCGCCGGAAGCGGCGTCACCCGCGGGATGAGCTGAGCCTTGATGTCGGTGAAGCCGGCATCGCGGTAGAGGGCGGTGAACTCGTGCACGCCCGGATACCATTGCGGGTCCTGCGGCGGAACCGGATAGCCGCGTTCCGCCACTTCGTCGCGGAGCGCCCGCCGGAGCGTCACCAGATTGCCCTCGCCGCCCATCTCGCCGACGAAGCGGCCGCCGGGGCGGAGGACCGAGAACACGCCCTCCGCGACTGCGGCGGGATCAAGCATCCAGTGCAATGCCGCGTTGGAGAAGGCGGCGTCGAACTGCCCGAAG
>NZ_DASVUE010000185.1:0-2909 GCF_036387215.1 Allosphingosinicella sp.
CAGGATCCGCAGGTCATCCTCTCCGGCCGCTCGATCAACGACAAGATGGGCAGCTGGGTCGCCGACCAGCTCCACACCCGCCGCCGCAAGACCGGCAAGGCGCTCGTCATGGGGCTCACCTTCAAGGAGAATGTCCCCGACCTCCGCAACAGCCGGGTGATCGACCTCATCGAGCGGCTGCGCTGGCTTGGGCACGAGGTGACGGTCCACGATCCGCTCGCGGACCCGGCCGAAGCGCGGCACGAATACGGCATCGAGCTCGAGAGCGACGGCCTCGACGGCAGCTACGACCTCGTCGTGGTGGCGGTGCCGCACGGCGCGTACGAGCAGCTCGGCGACGATCGGCTTTCAGGCCTGGTCGCGGAGGGCGGTCTGCTTGCCGACCTCAAGAACGTCTATGGCGGCCGCAAGCTCGATCCGGCCATCGACCGCTGGACGCTCTAGACGCCGTGATATTGGCGGTACCAGTCCACGAACTTCGGAATGCCTACGTCGATCTTGGTTGACGGCGCAAAGCCGAGGTCGCGCTGGATGGCGCTGATGTCGGCATAGGTGTCGCGAACGTCGCCCGGCTGCATCGGCATCAGCTGCCGCTCGGCCTTCCTGCCGCACGCCTGCTCGATGATCTCGATCATGCGAGTCAGCTCTTCGCTGTTGTTGTTGCCGATATTGTAGAGCCGGTGCGGAGCCTTGCTCCCGCCCGCTTTCTCCTCGCCGTCGTCGGGAGGGGGATTGTCGAGCGCTGCGACGATGCCGGTGACGATATCGTCCACATAGGTGAAGTCGCGGCGCATGTTGCCTTCGCCGAACACCTGGATGGGCTGGCCCGCGAAGATCGCCTTGGTGAACAGCCACATCGCCATGTCCGGCCGGCCCCAGGGGCCGTAGACCGTGAAGAAGCGGAGGCCGGTCTGCGGCAGACGGTAGAGATGGGCGTAGGTCTCGCTCATCAGCTCGTCCGCCTTCTTGGTGGCTGCGTAGAGCGAGAGCGGGTGATCGACCCGGTCCTCGACCCGGAAGGGCAAGGTCTCGTTGCCGCCATAGACCGAGGAGGAGGAAGCGTAGACGAAATGGGGCGCTTTGCGGTGCCGCGCCACCTCCATCAGATTGAGGTGCCCCACCAGGTTCGACTGCACATAAGCGGAAGGGTTCTCGATCGAATAGCGGACGCCTGCCTGCGCGCCGAGATGGACGATGCCGGCGAACTCCTCGCCCTCCAGCGCTTCGCCAAGTGCGCGGCTGTCCGCGAAATCGACCTCGATGAAGCGGAACGCACCGCCATGGTCGGCACCGAGCTTCGCGAGCCGGTCGCGCTTCAGCTTCACCGAGTAATAATCGTTAACGTTGTCGATGCCGAGCACCCGCTCGCCCCGCTCCATCAGCCGGCGTGCGACATGGAAGCCGATGAAGCCGGCCGCGCCGGTGATGAGGGTGTTCATTATTTTGCCCGTGACTGGTGAATGGCGAGCGCTTAAACGAGCCGCCTTGGGGGGACAATAGCGGGAGCCCGCCCGCTCGGGCTCCGGCGCATACGGCCGCGAAAGTGGACTTCGCGGCGAATTTCCTCTTAACGAAGCGCGACTTTGAGGGGCGGAGCCGTTCGGCCGGAACAACGTGGCGATCGAATCGAGTAAATTGGTCAGCGCTCGCCCGAGCCTGTGGAACCGCGTCCGCCTGCAGCTGGGCGTCGGCGTGTTCCTGGCGGTGCTGGCGCCGTGGGCGGTCCGCCTCCAGATCGCCCGGAACGATGCGGAGCTGGTCGGCCTCCAGGCTTCGGTGATCGGCACGTTCGTCGGGCTGGTGCTGGGCTATTACAGCTTCCGGCGCCTCTCCCGCTATCCCGGCGTCCGCGCATCCTACCACATCCTGCCGAGCTTTTCGGCCTCCTACGGCCTCGTTCTGGCAGTCTTCTTCTTCGCCCGTCTCGACTACAGCCGTTTGCAGTTCCTGGTCAGCTTCCTCATCTGCATCGTCTGGTATTACGTCATCTATTCGAAGCTGCAGCGGCAGAAGCGGCTGCGGATCGGGGTCGTCCCTTATGGCGACGTGGCGATGCTGACCGAGATCAAGGAGGTCAGCTGGATCAGGCTCACCGAACAGGGTCCGATGCCGGATGTCGATGCGATCGTCGCCGATCTCCGCGCCGACATACCCGATCAGTGGGAGCGCTTCCTAGCCGACCGTGCCCTCGAAGGCACTTTGATCATGCACGTGAAGCAGATGCAGGAATCGCTCACCGGCCGCGTCGCGATCGAGCATCTGTCGGAGAACAATTTCGGCTCGCTCATCCCCGGCATCGTCTATGCGAAGGCGAAGCGCGCCGGCGACTTCGCGGCAGCCGTGCTGCTGCTGCCGCTGCTGCTTCCGTTCCTGCTGCTCGTGGCGATCGCGATCCGCATCGATTCGCCCGGGCCCGTGCTCTTCCGCCAGCAGCGGATGGGCTATCGCGGGCATCCGTTCCGGATGTTCAAGTTCCGGTCGATGACGCACCAGCCGATGGCGGCGGAGGACGCGCGGTCGGCTGCGATGACCCAGGACGACGATCATCGGGTGACTCGGATCGGCCGGTATCTGCGCCGCTACCGGATCGACGAGCTCCCCCAGATCGTCAACATCATCAAGGGCGAGATGAGCTGGATCGGGCCGCGGCCTGAAGCCGTGCCGCTGTCGCTGTGGTACGAATCGGAGCTCCCCTTCTACCGCTACCGCCACATCGTTCGGCCGGGGATCACCGGCTGGGCGCAGGTGAAGCAGGGACATGTCGCCGACGTCGACGACGTGCTGTGGAAGCTCCACTACGATTTCTACTACATCAAGAACTTCTCGTTCTGGCTCGACGTGCTGATCGTCGCCCGCACCTTCCGGACCATCGTCAGCGGCTACGGCGCGCGCTGATCCGCCACTGGAAC
>NZ_DASVUE010000186.1:0-9204 GCF_036387215.1 Allosphingosinicella sp.
CGGGGGCTGGAGACGGGCCTCATAGGGCTCGACGGCGTGAAGGCGCTCTACGGCGCTCCGCGGGCGGAGATAGAGGCGGCGCTAGCAATCCCTTCGCCGGACCGGCTGCTGGTCGCCGCGCAGGCGCTGCGCGAGGGCTTCACGACCCAGGAAGTGCATGCGATCGCAAAGTACGACCCCTGGTTCCTTGAGCGGATCAAGGAGATCGTCGACGCCGAGAACGCGCTGGCCAAGGACGGGGCGCCGAACGATGCGGCAGGAATGCGCCGCTTCAAGGCGATGGGCTTCTCCGACCGCCGCATCGCCGAGCTTGCGCTGAAATCGGCCGGAATCCGAGGCGGCGCGCACAAGGTTCGTGCGCGCGGCCACGGGCTCCTCCATGATGCGGTAAAGGCGATGGTCGGCGCCACCACCGAGGACGAGGTGCGGGCGCTCCGCCATAAGCTCGGCGTCCGCCCGGTGTTCAAGCGGATCGACACGGTCGCGGCCGAGTTCGCGGCACGGACGCCCTACATGTATTCGACGTACGAGGCGCCGAGCTTCGGTGAACCGGAGGATGAGAGCCAGCCTTCGGACCGTCGCAAGGTCGTGATCCTGGGCGGCGGGCCGAACCGGATCGGGCAGGGGATCGAATTCGATTATTGCTGCTGCCACGCCGCCTACGCGCTGGCCGAGGCGGGCTTCGAAACGATCATGATCAACTGCAACCCGGAGACGGTCTCAACCGACTACGACACGTCGGACCGGCTCTATTTCGAGCCGCTGACCGTCGAGGACGTGCTCGAGATCCTTCACGTCGAGCAATCGAAGGGGGAACTCGCGGGCGTGATCGTCCAGTTCGGTGGGCAGACGCCGCTGAAGCTTGCCGCTGCGCTCGAGAAGGAAGGCATTCCGATCCTCGGCACCTCGCCCGACGCGATCGATCTGGCGGAGGATCGCGAGCGTTTCGCCGCGCTCGTCCACAAGCTCGGCCTCAAACAGCCCGAGAACGGCATCGCCCGAAGCCGCGAGGAGGCGATCGCGGTTGCCGAGCGGATCGGCTATCCGGTGCTCACCCGCCCGAGCTACGTGCTCGGCGGGCGTGCCATGGAGGTGGTGGACGGGCCGGCCCAGCTCGAAGACTATATCGTCACCGCGGTCCAGGTCTCCGGCGACAGCCCGGTATTGATCGATCAATATCTGCGCGACGCAATCGAGGTGGACGTCGATGCCATCTCCGACGGCAAGGATGTCTGCATCGCCGGCGTGATGCAGCATATCGAGGAGGCGGGCGTCCATTCGGGCGACAGCGCCTGCTCGCTTCCGCCCTACAGCCTGGAGCCTGCGATCGTCGAGGAGATCGAGCGGCAGGCGAGGGTGCTTGCGGTCGCGCTCGGCGTGCGCGGGCTGATGAACGTGCAGTTCGCGGTCAAGAACGGCCTCGTCTACCTGATCGAGGTGAACCCCCGGGCCAGCCGTACGGTGCCGTTCGTCGCCAAGACGCTCGGAACGCCGATCGCCAAGATCGCGGCGCGCGTGATGGCGGGCGAGGATCTGATGACGTTCCTGCCCATCCACCGCGACGTATCGCACATCGCCGTCAAGGAAGCGGTCTTCCCGTTCGCGCGCTTCCCGGGGGTCGATCCCGTCCTCTCACCGGAAATGAAGTCGACCGGCGAAGTGATGGGGATCGACCGGGATTTCGCAAAGGCGTTCCTGAAGTCGCAGGTCGGCGCCGGGCTGAAGCTGCCCGAGGCGGGGACTTTGTTCGTATCCGTCAAGGACAGCGACAAGTCGCCGATCGTGCCCGCGGTGAGGACGCTGATCGGCTTCGGCTTCCGTGTGATCGCGACCGGCGGCACCGCGGATTACCTCCAGGCGCAGGGGCTGGAGGTCGAGCGGGTGAACAAGGTGGCGCAGGGGCGGCCGCACATCGTCGACCGCATCAAGGACGGCGAAGTCGACATCATCTTCAACACCACCGAGGGCTGGCAGAGCCACAAGGACTCAGCGTCGATCCGGGCATCCGCGCTGATGGCGAAGGTGCCCTACTTCACCACCGCGGCATCGAGCGCGGCGGTCGTGCGTGCCATTGCGGCGCAACGCGGGCACAGTCTTGAAGTCCGCTCGCTCCAGGACTATTATTCCGCCTCTAGAACGTGATCCCCACAAATATTATGATCCGGTCGGGCGTCTTCAGATCGAAAGGCGGCCCAACGGAAGTTTTTTGACGAAAGGCACTCTCCATGGCGACCGTCGACAAGATGCCGATGCTGGCCGAAGGCTATGAACGGCTTCAGTCCGAGGTGCGGCATCTGAAAACGGTCGAGCGGCCGGCGATCGTCGAGGCGATCGAGGAAGCGCGCGCACATGGCGATCTTTCGGAAAATGCGGAATATCACGCTGCCAAGGAGCGCCAGGGCCATGTCGAGGCGATGATCGCCGACATCGAGGACCGGCTGAGCCGCGCGATGGTGATCGATCCCAAGAGCCTCAGCGGCGACAAGGTGATCTTCGGAGCGACCGTCCACCTGATCGATGAGAACGATAAGCCGATCAAATACCAGATCGTCGGCCAGACCGAGGCGGACGCGAAGGTGGGGCGCATCAGCTATTCCTCTCCGCTCGGCCGCGCGCTGATCGGGCGGAGCGTCGGCGAGGAAGTCGAGGTCTCGGCGCCGTCCGGCGATAAATATTACGAGATCGAGAAGATCGAGTTCATCTGACCGCATCGTCCGGAAAAGTGGGAACTGGTTTTCCGCATCATATGGTGCGCACTGTAACTCAGGCTACCGAGTAGCATGCGACCGCCTGAGGATTGGCGGCACGCGAGGCTGACGCTCGCGATCGCCGGAGTGACGGCAGCTGCCTGGTTCTTCGCCTGGGGCCTGGGGCTCAGCGACGCGGCAGCAGTGAGGGGCGGCTTCATTCCTTGGCGGGTGCAAGGCGTGGTCGAGGGTGCGGTCATGGTTCCCGCGTTCCTGACGCCGCTTTCGGCGACGCTCGTTCATGGCGGGCTGATGCACGTCATGTTCAACCTGCTGATCCTGCTCTTCTGCGGCCGTTCCACCGAGACGATCATCGGCAGCCGCCAACTGGCGATCCTCTATGTCGTCGGCGCCTATGCGGCGGCGGCGGCGCAATATGCGACGGATCCCAGCGACATGACCCCGATGGTTGGCGCGAGCGGCGCGATCTCGGCGGTGCTCGGCGCCTATGCGATGCTATTCGGGCGCAACCGGGTGAAGGTCCAGAACCAGAAGCTCGCGCTTCTGCTCAATGCGCTCTGGCTGGCCGCGGGCTGGATCGTGCTCCAGCTGATCGTCGGCTTTACCTTCCAGGGGACGGCGATGCGGATCGCGATCGCCGCGCACGTGGGCGGCTTCCTCGCTGGGATATTGCTGGCTCGGCCGTTGCTGCTGCTCCGTTACCGGAAGGCTTGAGCTCTATTTCCCGCCGAGCTCCGGCTCCAGCAGCCGGTGGAGGTGGACGACGACATATTTCATCTCGGCATCGTCGACCGTACGCTGGGCGTTGGCACGCCAGGCATCGACCGCGCTCGCATAATCCGGGAACAGCCCGACGACGTGGAGCTTCTCGAGGTCCACGAATTCCAGGCCCTGCGGATCCTTGACGCGTCCGCCGAAAACGAGATGCAGCTTGCTCATTCAACCCTCGCAATGGAGCAGCGGCCATGAAAAGGCCCCGCGAAACCTTTGATTTCGCGAGGCCCTAACATGATCGTGGGTGGAGGCAACTATTGCTGCCCGGAGCCCTTCACCGTCTGAGCGGCAGCCGTTGCCGAAGTCCGTGCCGCGTCGGTCGCGCGCGAAGCGATGTCGGTCAGCTTCTGCCTGGCGCCTTCCTTGGTGAGGCCGGCTTCCTCCAGTTGGCTGAGCCCCGCCTCGCGTGCGGCGCGCGCCGCTTCGCGTGCGGTCTCGTTGATCCGGCGGCCGACCTGGCCGAGCGCCTGGCTCTCGCGCTCCGTCTTCGGGAGCACGGCGGCGAGGATTGCGCCGAGCGCGAGACCGCCCAGGATAGCGGCCTCGGGGTTGGAATTGATCCCTTCGGCCGTCCGCTGCGTCGCCCGCGAAGCGCCCTCCCGGGCGCTGCTATAGGCGGAGCTGGTCCGTTCGCGCGCGGCCGAATAGGCATCGGCAGCGCGCGTGCGGGCGGCACTTGCGGTGTCCCGCACCCGTTCGGTAGCCGCGGACAGGCGCCCGCCGCCGCCGCTCTCTTCGGTGCCGCTGTTGGTGGTGGTCTGGGTTCCGGCGTTGTCGCTGGTGGTCGTCATGCACTCACTCCTTCATAAGCTGACCTCTCGACCGTCGGCGCGGTCAGGTCGTAATTCTTGTCGTAGCCGTCGAGGTTCGTCTTCACGATCCCCTCATCCTCGCCGCGGCGCGAGACGAGCCGCGTGGCCGCCCGCCAGAGCGGATGCCGGACGAGGAAGATTGCGATCGCCGCAACGACGCCCGAAGCCGCCGCCGGACGATCCTTCACCGCCTGCAGTGCATCGTCGGCAATGACGCTGCTCTTGTCACGGACGCCCTCCCAGGCGTTGTTGACGATCGTTCCGGGCTTCAGCCGGTACTGAAGCGCCGCCGCCGTCGAGGCGAGGCGCTTCTTCGCCTGAATGGCTTCGTATTGAGCGCGGGCGAGATCCGCGTCAGGCTTCTTCATGCCCTTAGCTCCCCGGCTTTAAGCGCCGTCTTCTCCTCCTGGTCGCCCCTCAGCGCCGACAGCTTCCCGATGCCGTAGCGGACGAGGAAGAAGCCGATGAGGCCGGTGATCGCGAGGACGCCGAGCCCTGCTCCCACCGGCCCGATCAGCTCGGCAAGGCCCATTACGAGGCCGACGAAGAATGCGATCAGGGCCGCGTTCAGCAGGAACCACGTCGCAGCAAGCGCAATGATCCCGTTCTTCGCCTTGCCGACCCGGTAGCGGGCGATCTGCGTGTAGAGGTTCGCCTCGGCGCGAGCGAAGCTGCGGCCATCGTCGACCAGCTGGTGAAACAGGTCGCCGATGGATGCGTCAGCCGGATCGTCGGGCCGGGGCGTCTGGACCCGGGCGTCCAAGATCAGGCGCCCGAGCCGGAGCCGCTGCCGCCGGCAGGCTCGAAGTCGATGTTGCGGCCGCCTTCGGGCTTGAAGTTCACGTTGCCGCCACCGCTGCTGCCGGTTTCGTCGAGCCCGGCCTTGATGAGCCGGACCAGAGTGAAGCCGACCACCGCCGCTGCGCCGATCGCAATACCCGGGCTCTTGCGGACGATCTCGCGAGCGTCGTCGAACAGCTCGTCCACTTCCTTGTTGCGGAGCGTGTCGGCGAAATCGGTGACCGCGCCGGCGGCGCGGCGGGCATAATCGCCATATTGCGCGCCAAGCCGCTCGTCGATCTGCGTCGCCGCATCGTTGACCACCTGCGAGAGATCGTCGAGCGCAGTCGTGGCCTTGTCCTTGCCGGTGAGGGCATAGGTACGGATCTTGTCCCCGGCCTGCTGCCGCACGTTGTCGACACCGTCGCGGAGCTGCTGCTTGATCGGCGCGCCGCTGCCGCCGTCGCCGGAGCCGCCGCCCGAGCCATCGCTGCCTCCGCCGGAAGCACCGCCGCCGCCGCCGGTGCCGCCGACTTCATTGCCGCCGCCAGTCGCACCCGAATAGGTTACCGTCGTTCCTGCGCCCAAGGTCGCTCCTCCCGTATCGTCGCCCCCGTTGCCGCCCGCGCCGCCGCCGACGAAGCCGCCGCTGCCGCCTGAAGAGCCGGTGCTCGCATCCGATCCGGCTCCTGTTTCCATAGCGCCGTTGATGATGTGGTCCGTGCCCTCGGGCAGTTCCGGGTTGCGAGCAGGCATAGGGGTTCCTCCGTTACTGATAACTGCTGGTGGATTCGGCTTCGAGAACACCTTCGACGCGGCTTCCGTTCCGTTACATTGAGGAAAGTTGCCGCTGCCGAGTCATCCTTCGAACCGTCGTCCCGAAAGCGATATAGGTCGTGACGTAAGTGTAACAATGGCGCCGCGGGCCAGCAGCGAACGCGGCTCGGCTCCGAAATCTGGCGGAAGGACGGTTTCAACAGCAGAAAGGGCTTGATTTGCAGCGGCTTTCCTGATTCTGTTAACCAATGGCGGCGGGCACAAGAAACACATTGGCGGCGATCAAGCGGGCTGCGCTCCCGGCGGTCGCTTTCCTCATCATCGCGAACTTCCTAGGCTATGCCGTGGTCGGGACGAACGGCATCCTGTCTTGGGGCGATTACCGCCGGATCAAGAACGAGCGTGCCGTCGAGCTCGCCCAGCTGGAGCAGGAGAAGGCCCGGCTTGCGCACCGCGCGCAGCTGCTCGATCCGCGCCGCGCCGATCCCGACCTCGCCGAAGAGATGGTCCGGACCGAGCTCGGCCTCGTCCGGCCCGACGAAGTGATCATCAACATCGACAATTGATCCGACTGCAAAGGGCCGGGGAGCCATGTTGCGCCCCCCTGCGTTTGCCGCCATAGAGCCGCAACCCATTGCACCCGGAAGGAACCGCCTTGGCTAAGGCAGCATCGTCCAAGCGCGCCAACACCCCCGACGCTACGGCAGCGCCGCCCCCGACTTCAGACCTTCGCCCCAATCGCGAGCGTCCGCCCGAGCCCCAGCGGCACCAGGCGAGCCGCGAAGAGCTGATGGAATATTACCGCCAGATGCTGCTCATCCGCCGTTTCGAGGAGCGCGCCGGGCAATTGTACGGCCTCGGCCTCATCGGCGGCTTCTGCCACCTCTATATCGGCCAGGAAGCCGTGGCGGTCGGCCTTCAGTCCGCAATGGAGCCCGGCAAGGACAGCGTCATCACCGGCTATCGCGACCACGGCCACATGCTCGCCTACGGCATCGATCCGAAGGTGATCATGGCCGAGCTCACCGGCCGCGCCGCCGGCATCTCCAAGGGCAAGGGCGGCTCGATGCACATGTTCAGCGTCGAGCACAAATTCTACGGCGGCCACGGCATCGTTGGCGCACAGGTGAGCCTCGGCACCGGCCTTGCCTTCAAGCATAAATATGCCGGGGACGGGGGCGTCTGCCTTGCCTATTTCGGCGACGGCGCGGCTAACCAGGGCCAGGTCTATGAGAGCTTCAACATGGCGGAGCTCTGGAAGCTGCCGATGATCTACGTCATCGAGAACAACCAATATGCGATGGGCACGAGCGTCAACCGCTCCTCGGCCGAAGACCAGCTCTACAAGCGCGGCGAAAGCTTCCGGATCCCCGGCATTCAGGTCGACGGCATGGACGTGCTCGCCGTCCGCGGCGCCGCCACCACCGCGCTCGAGTGGGTAAGGGCAGGGAAGGGTCCCATCCTTCTGGAGCTCAAGACCTACCGTTATCGCGGCCATTCCATGTCGGACCCGGCCAAGTACCGCTCCCGCGAGGAAGTGCAGGCGGTGCGCGAGAAATCGGATCCGATCGAGCATGTGAAGCGCGAGCTTGCAGCCGCCGGCGTCGCCGAGGACGAGCTCAAGAAGATCGACAACGAGATCAAGCGGATCGTCACCGAAGCCGCCGACTTTGCCGAGCAGATGCCCGAGCCCGACGCTTCCGAACTCTACACCGACGTGCTGGTCGAGACCTACTGATGCCGATCGAACTGAAGATGCCCGCCCTCTCTCCCACGATGGAGGAGGGCACGCTCGCCAAATGGCTTGTGAAGGAGGGGGACGAGGTCACCTCCGGCACGATCCTGGCCGAAATCGAAACCGACAAGGCCACGATGGAGTTTGAGGCGATCGACGAGGGCACGGTCGCCAAGATCCTCGTTCCCGAAGGCACCGACGAGGTGAAGGTCGGCACCGTCATCGCCATTTTGGCCGGGGAGGGCGAAGATGCGGACGGCGTTGCCGGTGGCGCGCGCGAAGCGGCGGCGCCCGAGGACAACGGCCACGCCATTGCTTCCACCCCAGCGGAGGAAGCGCAGGCGCAGCAGGCGACCGTGCAGGCCCGGCCGAAGGAAGGGCAGGAGCCCGCCAGCCTCCGCGTCGAACCGGAGGTGCCGGAAGGCACCGAGATGATCCGCCAGACGGTCCGCGAGGCACTCCGCGACGGCATGGCCGAGGAGATGCGCTCGGACGACCGCGTGTTCGTGATGGGCGAGGAAGTGGCCGAATATCAGGGCGCCTACAAGGTTACCCAGGGGCTGCTGGACGAGTTCGGCCCGCGCCGCGTAATCGACACACCGATCACCGAATACGGCTTTGCCGGCGTCGGTACGGGCGCGGCGATGGGCGGGCTTCGGCCGATCGTCGAGTTCATGACCTTCAACTTCGCGATGCAGGCGATCGACCACATCATCAATTCGGCGGCCAAGACCAACTACATGTCGGGCGGTCAGATGCGCTGCCCGATCGTCTTCCGCGGCCCCAACGGCGCCGCTTCCCGCGTCGCAGCCCAGCACAGCCAGAATTTCGGCCCCTGGTATGCGAATGTGCCGGGTCTCATCGTCATCAGCCCCTATTCCGCGGCCGACGCCAAGGGCCTCATCAAGGCTGCGATCCGCACCGAGGATCCCGTTGTTTTCCTCGAGAACGAACTGCTCTACGGCCAGACCTTCGATGTTCCGAAGCTCGACGACTATGTGCTTCCGATCGGCAAGGCTCGGATCGCGCGCGAGGGCCGGGACGTGACACTGGTCAGCTATTCGATCGGCGTCGGTGTCGCGCTCGATGCCGCCGCGCAGCTTGCAGAGCAGGGCATCGAGGCCGAGGTGATCGACCTTCGCACCCTCCGCCCGCTCGACAAGGAGACGGTGCTCCGCTCGCTCGCCAAGACCAATCGGATGGTCTGCGTCGAGGAGGGCTGGCCGGTCTGCTCGATCTCGTCGGAGCTGATGGCGACGGCGATGGAGGAAGGGTTCGACGATTTGGACGCGCCGGTGCTGCGCGTCACCGACGAGGATGTGCCGCTTCCCTATGCGGCGAATCTCGAGAAGATGGCCCTGATCAAAGTGGAGAACGTCGTCGCGGCCGCGAAGAAGGTCCTCTACCGCGCCTGACGACATGCAGCCGGGAGTGCCGCAGCTCGACGCGGATCGCGCCCTTGTTCTCACCTACGTACCCGCGGCGAGGCGGGCCGCCGTTGGGGCGCTCTGGCGGCTCGATGTGGCTCTGGGAGCGGTGCTTGCCGGCGGGCGCGAGCCGATGATCAGCCGGATCAAGCTCGCCTGGTGGCGCGATTCGCTTGTGAAGCTGGACTCGG
>NZ_DASVUE010000187.1:0-20900 GCF_036387215.1 Allosphingosinicella sp.
GCGCGGCCCCTATGGCGGCGCGATCGGCTGGCTCAATGGAGACGGGATGATGGATACGGGCGTGGTGATCCGATCGGCGGTGGTGAAGGACGGCACCGCCTTCGTGAGAGCGGGCGCGGGCGTCGTCTACGACAGCGATCCGCAGCGGGAGGCGGACGAGACGCGGCGCAAGGCCTCGGCACTTCTGTCGGTGCTCGCAGCGACCGGAGACGCGCGATGAGGCGCCACGTGCTGCTGTTCGACAATCTCGACAGCTTCACCTTCAACCTTGTGGAAGCCTTCGAACGGCTCGGGGCGGAGGTGCAGGTACTCCGCAACAGCGTCCCCGCCGCGGACGCGCTGGCGCTCGCGCGGGACAAGGAGTCGCTGATCGTCCTCTCGCCCGGCCCGGGGCGGCCGGAGGATGCGGGCTCCATGATGGAGCTGATCGATCTCGCCATCGGCGAGGTGCCGGTGCTCGGCGTATGCCTCGGCCACCAGGGCATCGTGCAGCATGCCGGCGGGACGGTTTCCAGGGCGACGGAGCCGGTCCACGGCAAGGCCTCGCTTCTGGTCCACGACGGAGCGGGGCCGTTTGCCGGCATCCATGAGCCCATACATGTCGGCCGCTATCACAGCCTGTGCACACGCCACCTGCCCGAGCGCTTTCGGATCCACGCCGAGATCGACGGCATGGCAATGGCGATCGGCGACCGGAAGGCTTTGCAGACCGGACTTCAATTCCACCCGGAATCGATCCTCACCCGCGGCGGCGATACGATGCTGGGCAATATTCTGGCTGGCGCCTAGCGGGAGCGGCCGACACGCGATCGGCGAGCCTGGCGAGCATCCGCCATTCTTCCTCGGAGATGGCCTCGGCAGCCGCGACCAGGCGGAGCAATGTTCCCGAACGTCCCGACGGCGGCGGAGCACGCTCCAGAAGCTGCGACAAGCTCGTCCCGTACACCGACGCGAGCCGCTCCAATATCTCCGGGCTTGGATTTGCCACCGCGCCCGTTTCGATGCGCCAGAGATGCTGCCTGGAGATGCCTGCCGCCCGTGCGACCGCGGCCGCCGACCGCCTCGATTTCTGCCGGAGACCGCACAGCCGCGCCGCCAGCGATGGACTCCCGCACTCGATCTTCCGCTTCGGTTGCGGTGCCGGCATTGTCCCAGTCCCTCACGCGATACCAAGCTGCATGCTGCCGTTGGCATGGCGGAGGGGGTGAGGCGGCGCCCTGACCGATCTTGCCGCTTTGCTTGATCGATCTTGCGAAAGCGGACGGGCGCCTCTCGCGGGCAAGAGGTTGAAAGCTGACGTTCAGGAGGAATTCTGGAAAAGCAGCGGAAGAGTGGAACGGGAAGGGTGTCGTGAGGAATCAGTTTTCGATTTTGGAGGGCCACCTCACCGAACCTCGCAAACCGGCGACCTCGGGCAAGCTCGTGCTCTCGCGGCTCCCGTCCGGGCAGTCGGTGATCGGCGCGCCGGCTCCCTCGCTGAAAATGGTGGTGGACGGCGAGGAGGTCTACGAGATCGACGGCCGTCCGGTGCCGGTACGGCCGGGCCAGTTCCTCTATCTCGACGCTGGAGTTCCCTGCATCGGCACCAATCGCTCGTTCACGACAGGCATCTGTCTCATCCTCCCGTCCGCGGCGGCTCCCACGGAGCCGGAGGAATTCGTCGGCCACGATCCGGTGCTCGGGCGCGCGCTTGTCCTTTCGACCCGCACCAGCCGCCTCGGCATTCTGTTCGAGCAATACGGGCGCCACCTCGCACGTCGGCCCGAGGACGGCGCCGCATTGGCGAGCAGACTCATCGAGAAGGTCGGCGAGGCGATCGCGGAGCCGCTCGGCCAGAGCAGGGCGGCGATCGAGGGACTGAAAGCTGCCAAGGCCTCGACTCGGCGGGAACTCTATCAACGGCTGGAGCGGGCGCGCGGCTTCCTTCATGCCAATGAGGACCGGCAGGTGCAGCTTTCCGAGCTCTCCTCTGTTGCCGGCCTCTCGCAATTCCACCTCGCCCGCTATTTCAAGATGGCGTTCGGGCAATCGCCGATCAGCTATCATCGGGGGCTCCGCCTCGCCCGGGCGGTCCGGATGATGGATGCGCAGGCGGATTGCAGCGTCGCTGACCTTGCGCAGGCGACCGGCTATTCGGACGAGGTCGCGCTCACCCACGCCTTTAAGCGGCGCTTCGGAAAGCCGCCGAAGCAGTGGGATCAGGACGTCCGCGCCCGCGCTTGATTTGCGGGCATTTTCTTGTATAGCGCGCCTTCGCTTGCCGGGCCCTTGCCCGTGCAGGCTCCGTCCGAGACAGTTGGCGGGGGCGTTGCTCCCTTAATCTCCAGCCTAGACGGGGAAGAGTTTTCGGCCGACCGCCGCTGCGCGGGCCTGCCGTTTGCCGAAGTTTCCTTCGGGCCCCTCCCCTTCACGGACATGGTGCATGCGGCATCTGCCGCATGTGCAAACACGCACGGCGGATGGTCTGCCGTGCGATACGTAAGGAAGAGGCATGGATCGAGCTCAGAAGTCCGAGCAGGTCGCCCAGCTGAAGCAGACGTTCAACGAGACGAGCGTGGTGGTCGTCACCCGCAATCTCGGCATGACGGTGGCACAGTCCACCGCCCTGCGGATCCGGATGCGGGATGCCGGCGCCACCTACAAAGTGTCGAAGAACACGCTCGCTCTCATTGCCGTCGAGGGCACCACCTACGCGCCGATCAGCGACATGCTGACGGGGCCGACGGCGCTCGCCACATCATCGGATCCGGTTGCAGCCGCCAAGGTTGCCGTGGATTTCGCCAAGACGACCGATCGTTTCGAGATCGTCGGCGGCGCGATGGGCGACACGCTCCTCGACGTGGCGGGAGTGCGTGCGCTCGCCGAGCTTCCCTCTCTCGATGAACTGCGTGCGACGATCGTCGGCCTTATCCAGGCTCCGGCGTCGAAGATCGCGCGGACCATCAACGAGCCGGGAGCGATGCTGGCGCGTGTGTTCGGGGCCTATGCGGCCAAAGAGAACGCGTAATTTTCAACCGATCTTGAACATGGGCCAGGCGCCCGAAATGGAGACTTAAAATGGCAGACATCAATTCCCTCGTCGATCAGCTGTCCGAGCTGACCGTCCTTGAAGCCGCCGATCTCGCCAAGGCGCTCGAAGAGCGTTGGGGCGTTTCGGCCGCTGCCGCGGTTGCGGTTGCTGGCGGCGGCGCCGGCGGCGGCGCAGCTGCTCCGGCCGAGGAAGAGAAGACCGAGTTCGACGTCATCCTCGTCAACGACGGCGGCAAGAAGATCAACGTGATCAAGGAAGTCCGCGCGATCACCGCCCTCGGCCTCGGCGAGGCCAAGGCGCTGGTCGAAGGCGCTCCGAAGCCGATCAAGGAAGGCATCTCGAAGGCTGAAGCGGAAGACCTCCGCAAGCGTCTCGAGGAAGCCGGCGCGACCGTCGAGGTCAAGTAAGCTTCTCCGCCTCTCGGGGCGGTACGCGAAAGGAGGGGCGGTTCCGACGCGGGAGCCGCCCCTTTTTACGTCTCCCCAAGCGTTAGCCGATCCTTCACCGACTTGCCCTAAACCGCTCCGCAACCGGCGGAGGGGTGAGGAATGGCGGTATTTCCGGAGCAGGCGGTGCAGAGCTTCCGCGCAGCCTACCCTTCGACGGGCACGCACCTCACGCACCGGCTGACGAATCATCCCTTGCTGGAGATCGAGGCGCTCGCCCGCCTCGCTGAGCGGATCCGGCCGGAGGATCTGGAGCATAATGCGGCGACGGATCTGCCGCTTGGCATTTCGAATGCCGAGACGCCGTCAAATGGCCTGTCGGTTCACGATACGATCGCCTCGATCCAGAATTGCGGCTCCTGGGTGCTTCTGAAGCAGGTGCAGCAGGACCCTGCCTATCGCGACCTACTCCACGACGTGCTTTCCGAGCTGAAGCCGGAGATCGAGCCGGTGACGGGCGAGATGCTGAAGCTGGTCGCCTTCATCTTCATTTCCTCGCCGAACGCTGTGACGCCGCTTCATTTCGATCCGGAATACAACATCCTGTTCCAGATCCGCGGCACCAAGACGATGACTCTGTTCCCCGCCGAGGACAGCGAGCTCGTGACGCAGCGCTTTCGCGAGCAATATTATGACGGCGGGCCGCGCAACCTGCCCTGGCGGGAGGAATTTGCGGCTCGGGGCCGCGAGATCCACATCAAGCCCGGCGAAGGCATTTACGTGCCGATCCTCGCGCCGCACTGGGTGAAGACGCATGGCGAGGTGTCGGTCTCGCTGTCGCTCACCTGGCGCTCGGAATGGAGCTTCCACCAGGAAGATGCGCACCGCCTCAACAGCAGGCTGCGCCGGCTGGGCCTCAAGCCCTCGCCGCCCCGCTTCTTTCCGCAGGGGAACCTTGCCAAATCCGTGGCACAGCGCGCGATCAGCAAGGTGGAGCGGACGTGGAGCGGAAGAGCAGCTACTGACGCTTGAGCCGCACCAAAGCTTCGTCCAGCGCGGAGAGGAAGCGGGAGCGGTCCGCTTTTGAGAATGGCGCGGGGCCGCCGATATTCTCGCCCATTCCGGAGCGGAGGTCCGCCATGATCGCTCGGGTGGCGACGGCGGCCCCGATCGAGCTTGCAGTGAACGGCTTTCCGGTTGGCGAGATCACTGCCGCTCCTGCCTTCAGGCACCGGTCGGCGAGCAGGATATCGGCGGTGACCACGACCGTCCTCGCGCACGCCTGCTCGGCGATCCAGTCGTCGGCAGCATCGAAGCCGCTGGATACGGTCACCCGCTCGATCAGCGGATGATCGGGCACTCGCAAATGGCTGTTGCTGACGATTGCGACCGGCACCTCGTGCCGCCACGCGACCTTGTAGACCTCGTCCTTCACCGGGCAGGCGTCGGCGTCCACAAGGATGCGAGGGCTCATCGCTGGCGCTGCGCCTTCGCGTGGTAGGGCTTCGCCTTGTGCCGCACCGGCGGCGGGCCTGAGCGGCGGTTCTGCTTCGCCACGTCCCGCGGAGTGCCCTGAACGGGCTCGAAGCGAACGGCGCCCTCACCGTCCGAGTCCGGATCCGCGGTCCGCTTCAGCGCGGCGGCGAAGCGGCCCGCCGCGGCGCGGGGGATCTCGAACATCGTCTCGTTGGCGGCGATGCGGATCGCGCCGATCTCGTTCTTGGTGATGTGGCCGCGGCGGCAGAGCAAGGGCAGGATCCAGCGCGGATCGGCATTGTGCCTGCGGCCAATGTCCATCCGGAACCAGATCGTGTCCTCGAACCCCGCGCGCGGCCCCTCCGGGCGCGGAGCCTGCTGGCCGCCAGTGCCGGAATCGACCATCTCCTCGGGCGCGGGCATGCGTGCACGGTGGACGCGCACGAGCGCTGCTGCGATCTCCTCCGGCGTCTTCTGCTCCAGCAGGCGCTGGGCGAGCTCGCGATCCTCCTCCTCGATCTCCGCGGGTTCCATCAGAGCGGCGAGAAGGCGTTCGCGGTCGCTTCGGCGGATGTCCTCGGCCGTCGGCGGCTTGATCCATTCGGCCTCGATCCGGGCGCCCCGGAGCACCGCTTCCACCCGCTTTCGGCGCGGATAGGGCACGACGAGCACGGCCGTCCCCTTCTTGCCCGCCCGGCCGGTGCGGCCGGAACGGTGCTGCAATGTCTCGGCATCCCGCGGAAGCTCCACGTGGACGACGAGCGTCAGGTTCGGAAGGTCGATTCCGCGCGCCGCGACGTCCGTGGCGACGAGGACTCGCGCACGGCCGTCGCGAAGCGCCTGCAGCGCCTGGTTGCGCTCGTTCTGGCTGTGCTCGCCCGAAAGAGCGACCACGCTGAAGCCGCGCTCCGTAAGGCTGGAATGGAGCCGGCGGACATTCTCACGGGTCGCGCAGAAGAGGAGAGCGGACTCGGCCTCGTGCAGGCGGAGCACGTTGACGACTGCATTCTCGATGTCGGCCGGAGCGACAGTCATCGCCTGGTAGGCGATGTCGCCATGGCCGCGTTCCTCGCCCGAGGTCGAGATGCGCAAGGCATCCCGCTGGTAACGCTTCGCGAGCGCGACGATCGGCTTCGGCATCGTTGCGGAGAAGAGCAGGGTTCGCCGTTCGGCCGGCGTCGCGTCGAGAATCTCCTCGAGCTCCTCGCGGAAGCCCATGTCGAGCATCTCGTCGGCCTCGTCGAGCACCGCGACGCGGAGGTTCGAGAGATCGAGGGCGCCGCGCTCCAGATGATCGCGGAGTCGCCCGGGGGTGCCGACGACGATATGCGCGCCCTGGGCGAGGTTGCGGCGCTCCTTGGAGGCATCCATTCCGCCGACGCAGGTTGCGATGCGCGCGCCGACTTTGCCGTAGAGCCAGATCAGCTCACGGCTCACCTGCAAGGCAAGCTCGCGCGTCGGCGCGATGATCAGCGCAAGCGGCTCGCGCACGTAGGAGGCGCTTCCGTTCGCCTCGATCAGCTGCGGCGCCATTGCGAGGCCGAAGGCGACGGTCTTGCCGGAGCCCGTCTGGGCCGAGACGATCAGGTCGCGCCCGTCCGCCTCCGCTTCGAGAACGGCCGCCTGGACCGGAGTGGGCGTTTCATAGCCGCGCGCGGCCAAGGCCTCGCCGAGCAGCGGCGGAAGATTTGCGAATGTCATAAGTTATCCATGTGGGGTGCGCCGCGCGTGCGGCAAGGGATCAGAGTGCCTGACCGGCGGCCCAGCCGCTCGACCAGGCCCATTGGAAATTGTAGCCGCCGAGCCAGCCGGTGACGTCGACGCCCTCGCCGATCGCATAGAGGCCGGGCACGGTCTTGGCTTCCATCGTCTGCGAGGAGAGTTCGGCGGTGCTGATTCCGCCGGCAGTGACTTCGGCCTTTGCGAGGCCCTCGGTGCCGTTGGGGCTGAAGCGCCAGTCGGCGAGGCGGCGGCCGACCTCTTCGAGCTTCCGGTCGGGAACGTTGGCGAGCTCGCCCCAGATGCCGATGCGTTTGGCCAGCGTCTCGGCGAGCCGCTGGGGAAGCAATTCGCCGAGGACGGTGTGGAAGTGCGTGCGCGGCCGCTTGCGCTTGGCCTCCACCGGCCAGCTCGGCTCCTGCGAGGGCAGGAAGTCGATGCCGATCGTGTCGCCGCTTCGCCAGTAGGAGGAGATTTGCAGGATCGCCGGCCCGGAGAGGCCGCGATGCGTGAACAGAGCGGCTTCGCGGAACGAGGTTTTGCCGTGCTTGGCGATCACTTCGGTGGCGACGCCGGAAAGCTCGCGGAACAGCACCTCCTCGCCGCCGAGCGTCAGCGGCACGAGCGCGGGCCGCGGCTCGACCACCTTCAGGCCGAACTTTCGGGCGAGGTCATAGGCGAAGCCGGTGGCGCCCATCTTCGGGATCGATGGTCCGCCGGTGGCGATCACGAGCGCGGGTGCGGTCGCACTCTCGTCGCCGTAGCTGACGCTGAAGCGGCCGTCCGCATGGGTGACGTCGCCGATCCTTCTGCCGAGGGAGATACGGACCGCGCCCTTTGCGCATTCCTCCATCAGCATGTGGACGATCTGCCGCGCGGACCCGTCGCAGAAGAGCTGACCAAGCGTCTTTTCGTGCCAGGCGATGCGGTGGCGGTCGACGAGGTCGATGAAATCCTGCGCGGTGTAGCGGCGGAGCGCCGACTTGGCGAAATGCGGATTGGCCGAGAGGTAGCGATCGGCGGCCGCGTTGACGTTGGTGAAATTGCAGCGGCCGCCGCCGGAGATCAGGATCTTCTTCCCCGCCTGATCGGCGTGATCGACCAGAAGCACGCGCCGTCCCCGCTGCCCCGCCACCGCAGCGCACATCAGCCCGGCGCCGCCGGCGCCCAGGATGATTGCGTCATAGTCGCGGGATTGGGTCAGGTCCGCTCCTTAGTCGCGGTGAAGCGGATGTTCGGGTTGCGGCCTTCGTGGAAGTTCAGTTCCCACAGATCCTTGGCCATGAACACAGGCGCTCCGTCGCGGTCGGTGGCGACGGCGCTCCTGTGGGTGTCGACGAACGCCTTGAGATCGGCGGGATTGTCCGCGGCGATCCAGCGCGCCGCGTTCCAGGGCGACGGCTCGAAGCGCGCATCCACTTTATACTCGACCTCGAGGCGCGAGATCAGCACGTCGAGCTGGAGCTGGCCGACGACGCCGACGATCCAGTTGGCGCCGATCGACGGGTAGAAGACCTGGGTCACCCCTTCCTCGGCCATGTCGTCGAGCGCCTTGCGGAGCTGCTTGGTCTTGGTCGGATCGACGAGCACGACGCGGCGGAGGATCTCCGGCGCGAAGTTCGGCAGGCCGGTGAACTGGATGCTCTCGTCCTCCGTCAGCGTGTCGCCGACGCGGAGCGTCCCGTGGTTGGGGATGCCGATGATGTCGCCGGGGAAGGCTTCGTCGGCCAGTTCCCGGTTCTGCGCGAAGAAGAGGATCGGGCTGTGCACCGCGATCGACTTGCCGGTCGACGGCTGCAAGAGCTTCATACCGCGCTTGAAGCGGCCCGAGCAGAGCCGCATGAAGGCCACCCGGTCCCGGTGCTGCGGGTTCATGTTGGCCTGCACTTTGAAGATGAAGCCGGTGACGGCGCTCAGGTCCGGATCGACCGGACCGGCGCTCGTCGGCTGCGGCTGAGGCGACGGGGCGAACAGGCCCAACGCGGCGATCAGCTCTGCCACCCCGAACTCCTTCAGCGCGGAGCCGAAATAGACCGGCGTCAGATCGCCGTTGAGATAGGCCTCCTCGTCGAAATCGGGATAGGCCGCGACTGCGAGCGAAGCCTCCTCGCGGAGCTTGGCAAGAGCTTCCGCCGAGATCGTTTCGGCAAGCTCTGGATCGTCGAGACCGGCAAACTGGAGCGTGTCGCCCTCATAATGGCCGCTGTCGGTCTTCGCCGGCAGATAGAGCTTGTTCTGGCGAAGATCGTAGACGCCCTCGAACGTGCCGCCCATGCCGACCGGCCAGCTCATCGGCGCGACGTCGAGCGCGAGCACGTCGGCGATCTCGTCCAGGAGCTCGAACGGCTCCTTGCCCTCACGGTCAACCTTGTTGACGAAGGTGATGATCGGCACGTTCCGAAGCCGGCAGACCTCGAACAGCTTGCGCGTCTGCGCCTCGATGCCGCGGGCGGCGTCGATCACCATCACCGCCGAATCGACCGCCGTCAGCGTCCGGTACGTGTCTTCCGAAAAGTCCTCGTGCCCGGGAGTGTCGAGCAGGTTGAAGGTGACGCCGTCATGCTCGAACGTCATCACCGAGCTGGTGACGGAGATGCCGCGCTGCTGCTCGATCTTCATCCAGTCGGACCGCGCGCGCCTATTCTGTCCCCGCGCCTTCACTTCGCCGGCGAGATGGATCGCGCCCCCGAACAGGAGGAGCTTCTCGGTCAGCGTCGTCTTGCCCGCGTCGGGGTGCGAGATGATTGCAAAGGTGCGCCGGTCGGGACGGCCGGTCGGTCGGTTCAGCATGTCAGGGGTCCGAATATATCGAGCTCGCCCGCCCATAGCAGCGCCCGCGCCGAAATGCGAACCGGCTATTGAAGCGTCAGCCACGGTCGAACATAGGCGCTGGCATCGTTCAGAGAAGGGGCGCGACTTGCCGCAATATGAGCAGATTTTGGGGCTTGAGGTGGATAGCGGCCTCCGGCGCTTCATCGAGGCCGAGGCGCTGCCAGGCACGGAGATCGAGGCGGAAGCATTCTGGGCCCGCTTCGCGGCGCTGCTGAAGGCGCTGACGCCCGAGAACAAGCGGCTGCTGGCGCGGCGAGAGGAGCTTCAGGCGCTGATCGATGCGCGGAACGAAGCGCTCGGGGGGCGAGCGCCCGATCCGGCCGAGGAAGAGGCGTTCCTTCGTGAGATCGGCTATCTGGTCGATCCCCCTGCCCCTTTCCAAATCGGCACCAGGAACGTCGACCCCGAAATCGCCACCATCGCCGGGCCGCAGCTCGTGGTCCCGGCGAACAATGCCCGCTACGCGCTCAATGCCGTCAATGCCCGCTGGGGCAGCCTCTACGATGCGCTCTACGGGACCGACGCCCTGGGGGATCTGCCGAAAGGTCGGGAACATGATCCGGAGCGGGGCGCGCGCGTGATCGCCTGGGCCAAAGCGTTCTTGGACGAGGTAGCACCTCTGATCATTGGAAGCTGGAACGAGCTCTCGACGGTGTCGCTCGACGATCTGGAGAATAACCTAGTCGTCTGGGGGGCGGACGGCGGCGAGAAGCTTGTCGGGAAGACCGATCGCTCTCTCCTTCTTCGTCACAACGGCCTCCACATCGAGATCGTCGTCGATCGCGAGCACCCGATCGGCCGTACCGACAAAGCGGGCGTCGCCGACATCCTTCTCGAAAGCGCGATCAGCGCGATCATGGACTGCGAAGACAGCGTCGCGGCCGTCGATGCCGAGGAGAAGATCGGCGTCTACCGCAACTGGCTGGGGCTGATGAAGGGCGACCTCAGCGCCCGCTTCGCCAAGGGCGGAAGCGAAGTCGAGCGGCGGGCGGAGCCGGACCGGCGCTACACGGCGGCCGGCGGCGGCGAGCTGGTTCTGAAGGGCCGCGCCTTGCTCTTCGTCCGCAACGTCGGCCACCTGATGACCAACCCGATGATGCGCATGGACGGCGAAGAGGTGTTCGAGGGGCTGGCGGACGCGGTCTTCACGTCGCTGATGGCGCTTCACGATATCCGCGGCCCACGGGCGAACAGCGCCGCCGGCTCGATCTACATCGTCAAGCCGAAGATGCACGGCCCCGAGGAGGCGGCGTTCGCGAACCGATTGTTCGACGCTGTCGAGGATCTGCTCGGCCTGCCCCGCCACACCATCAAGATCGGCGTCATGGACGAGGAACGGCGCACCAGCGTCAACCTCGCCGCGGTAATCCACGCCGTTCGCGACCGGATCGTGTTCATCAACACGGGCTTCCTCGACCGCACCGGCGACGAGATCCACACGTCGATGAAGCTGGGGCCGATGATCCGCAAGGGCGGGATGAAAAGCGCGGCCTGGCTCAAGGCCTATGAGGACAATAATGTCGATGTCGGGCTCGCCTGTGGCTTTCAGGGGCGGGCGCAGATCGGCAAGGGCATGTGGGCGATGCCGGACCGGATGGCCGACATGCTGGCGCAGAAGATCGTCCATCCGGAAGCGGGAGCGAATACCGCCTGGGTGCCCTCCCCCACCGCCGCCACCCTGCACGCCATCCACTATCACCGCGTCGACGTCGCGGCGCGACAGCGGGAGCTTGCAGGGCGCGCGCGGGCGAGGCTCGCGGAGATCCTCACAATCCCCGTTGCAGAGGCATCGAACTGGAGCGCCGCGGAGGTGCGGGAGGAGCTCGAGAACAACGTCCAGGGGATACTCGGCTACGTCGTCCGCTGGATCGACCAGGGCGTCGGCTGCTCAAAGGTGCCGGACATTCACGACGTAGGCCTGATGGAAGACCGCGCCACCTGCCGCATCTCGAGCCAGCACGTGGCCAACTGGCTGCGCCACGGCATCGTCACGAGAGACGAGGTGGAAGAAACGCTGCAGCGCATAGCGGCGGTGGTGGACCGGCAGAATGCAGGCGATCCTTACTATCGCCCCATGGCTCCGAACCTCGCCGAAAGCACCGCCTTCCAGGCTGCCTCAGCGCTGATCTTCGAGGGCGAAAGCCAGCCGTCCGGCTACACCGAGCCCTTGCTGCACGCGCACGGCCTGAGGCTCAAAAAGCAATAAAGCGGAGAAGGCCCCACGCCTCTCCGCTTCTTGCACTCGATTACTTGACGGACCTCCGGCAAAGCCGGAGTTCACAAGCTTAGTTCAGGCCTTGCCTCCGGCGCCGCCCCAACCATTGCCCATGACCCAGTCCCAGAACCCACGAACCGGTTGCTGCTTCTTCATAAAAGCCCCCTGTCAGGACTGCGCAGCGACAGCCGCAGCGCACAGGGAGCATTCTAGTCTTACCGAACAAAGTTAGCAAGATATTAACCACGTGAGGCCGTTTGCTTGCTCCCTTCTCCGCTAAGTTGTTTCAAAAGAGCACGAAAATTCATCGGGCGGCCGATGAGATAGCCTTGGGCAAGATCGCAACCCATGCGTTCCAACGTCTTCAGAGTCTCGATGTCCTCCACGCCTTCGGCCACCACCTTCTGCCCGAGAGAATGGGCCAATTGGATCGTCGAGTGCACGAGCAGCCTGTCGCTGTGGCTCTTCTCGATGGCTTGCACGAAGCTCTTGTCGATTTTGATTTCGGTAGCCGGAATCTTCTTCAGGTAATCCAGGGTCGAGAGGCCAGTGCCGTAATCGTCGATCGAAATGTCGACGCCGAGATACCGCAGCTCGAGCAGTGCCTCGAGGCTCATTCCGTGCGTGGATAGAGCCGCCGTTTCGGTGATTTCGAGGCTGAGACGGTTGGGCTGCAGCCGGTGCTTCGCGAGTAGCTCCGTCACTGTCGAAGCGAGATCGGGGTGATCGATCAGGCGGGCCGAGAGGTTGACCGAGACCTGGAAGTCGATCCCCTTCCCGTTTACGATTGCCGCCGCGCCGATTGCGCGGTCCAGAACGAATGTGGTCAGCTTCTCGATCCGGTCGCTCTGTTCAGCCGCCAGGATGAATTCGATTGGGCTGATTGGTCCCTTCTCGGGATGACTCCACCGCGCGAGAGCTTCGGCTCCGACAAGCTCCTGCCGGACGAGGTCCAGCTTGGGCTGATACGCGATCCACAAGTCACCTGCCTCGATGGCTGCATCGAGCTGCGTGAGAAGAGACAAACGCCAAGTTGCGTCCTTGAGCTTTGCCGGGTCGTATTCCTTCCACCGAAGTCCCTCGGCAGCGGCTTCGTCGGTGGCGACCAGCGCACTGCCGAGGCGGTTGCTCAGGGATCGGTTGCTGCCGGAGTCGAAACCGAAGGTCACGGTAAGATCGATCGGATTGTCGCCGATCATAACAGGGCTCCTGAAGAGCGCATGCAGCGCGTCCAGATGTTCCCCTATTGAACGAGCCATTCCTTGATCGGCGAACCAGGCGAAAATCCCTTCGTCCCCGTGAAACAGTTTGTGACCGGCAGCTCCGAGTGTGAGACGTGCGGCGATCTGCGCCACGAGCGCCTTTTCTTCCTCCGGAGGCATGGCTGAGGAGACCTCCGCATAATTCTGAATGCGGGCAGCAATGAGCACTTGCTCGGCGTTAAACTTTTCCTGCCTGAGGGCGTTGAGGTTCGGCAAGCCTGAAACCGAATTCAGGATGCCGCGCTCCCGGTACGACTTCTGGAAGTTCACCCAGGCAAGACTGATCCACATCGCGACCTGCATGACCAGCGCGGGCAGCACGTCCACGAAAATGAGGTTTGCCTCGAGGAGCATTGGAACCAGCAGGAACATGCCGACGCCGAGAACGAAAACGGCGGCAATCGCTCTTATGCTTCTGAGAGAAGCCGCTACTGCGCAAGTGAGGAACGCAAGAAGGAACGGAACGAACCATCCTAAGCTGACCGGCCTCCCCTGCTTCAGCGTCTCCGCGCCCAAAGCGTGCAAATAAACTCCGGGCATCCGCCCGTAGCCCGGAAACACGTAAAGGTCGCCGAGCTCCTCAGCGGCAGGGCCGATCACGATATCCTTACCGGCGATCTGCTCAGGCCGAACCTTCCCTTGGATCACGTCCGCAAAGCTGATTGCGGGGATCGTGCGAAGATCGGTAGCGTAATCGATGTAGAACTCGTCACCCGAACGGCCTGGGGTCCGCGCGATCGCGGAGGCAAAGGATGGGTAGGTCTTCCCTCCATAGTCGAGCGCGTAAGTCAGGTTCCAGACCGCGCCGAGGGGGCTGTACCAGACGTTGATATGGGCAAGCTTTGTATGCTCCCGGAAGCTCGCGATCGGGAAGTTGTCGGTCCGGGCACCCGTCACAGGGTCGGCAACAAACCTGGTGGCAAGCGTCACCTTCCGCCCCACCTTGGCCAAGGCCCGAGCGAAGGCCGCATCGTTCTTGGCATCGGAAGGCGATGAGAAATCCAGATCGAAATAGATGCTCCTCGCACCCAATTGGTCGAGTTTTTGCGCGAGCTCGCCATAGTATCGCCGCGGCCAAGGCCACTTCTGAAGCCGGCTGAAGCTGCGGTCGTCGATCCCCACAACGACGATATCGCCGCTCGCGGCATGTTGGCGCGGCTTGTTGCGGATCGTACGAAGCAGATCGTCCAGCGGCTGCCCGAATTCTATGACGCCGAAAATCAGGCTTGCGAGCGTGCACCACAAGAGGATGCGCGCGCGAGAGCCTTTGTTGGCGCGGCGGCGCTCGCGGATGCTTCCCCAGATCTGGCTTAACCTGCCCATCCGCCGCTGATCGCATAAAAAGGTTATTAAATTGGAACCCTGCTGCTGTGTTAACCACCGTGTGGCTGGGAAGAGCGCCGTTCGACGCCGAAATTGCGCGGCCGGGACATTTTGGGCAACGTCACGGCGGCAGGAGGCGGAATGAACCGGAAGGCTGAGAATAGCGGCACGATCGAAGTGCGGGAGGCGCACCGGTTCGATGTGGCCGCGCTCGAAGCGTTCATGGCGCGGGAGGTCGCGGGATATCAGGGGCCGCTCGGCATCGAGCAGTTCAAGGGCGGCCAATCGAACCCGACCTACAAGCTCGTCACGCCCGGCCGCTCCTATGTCCTTCGCAGGAAGCCGCCCGGCAAGCTGCTGCCTGGCGCTCACGCGGTCGATCGCGAATATCGGGTGATCGAGGCGCTCGGCCGCCAGGGTTTCCCGGTCGCCCGCGCGCTTGCGCTCTGCCTCGACGAGGCGGTGATCGGCACCCCATTCTACGTGATGGAGATGGTGGAGGGCCGGATCGTCTGGGAGGCGCATTTCCCGGACGTGCCGAGCGCGGATCGCCCGCTCTATTTCGACGCGATGAACGCGGCCATTGCGCAGCTCCACCTGATCGACGCGCAGGCGGCGGGGCTGGGCGACTATGGCAAGCCCGGCAATTATTTCGAGCGCCAGATCGGGCGCTGGTCCAAACAATATGTCGAGGATGTGGAGGCGGGCCGCGTCGCCGCGATGGACCGGCTCGTCGAATGGCTGCCGCAGAACATCCCGGCGGATGATGACCGCCCAAGCATCATCCATGGCGACTTCCGCTGCGACAACATGATCTTCGACCCGACCGAGCCGCGCGTGATTGCGGTGCTCGACTGGGAGCTGTCGACGCTCGGCCACCCGCTTGCAGACTTCAGCTACCATCTGATGATGTACCGGATGCCGCCGGGCACCACCGCCGGTCTGTCCGGCCTGGACCTCCAGCGCCTCAACATCCCTTCTGAAGAAGACTATGTCGCCGCTTATTGCCGGCGCACCGGTCGGAGCGGCATCCCCGACCTCGATTTCTACATCGCTTTCAACATGTTCCGCCTCGCAGCGATCCTCCACGGGATCAAGGGGAGGATTGCGCGCGGCACCGCGGCTTCGGCCCATGCCGGCAAGATGGTTGCGGGGCTCGAAGCTCTCGCCGACCTCGCCTGGAAGCAGGCCGAGCGCGCCGGCGCCCGCTGAAGCCTCGACGCGCGGGGCTTGACGCTGCGAAAATAACTGAAAGGATCGGTTTCCATGACAGGGGCCATCCGAATGCCCGCCGCATCAGCGGCCGCGGGCGCCGCCGTGCCGGATGTTTAGCACCCCCCGCTCCTCGCGCCCGCTCGTCGTCTCGATCGCCGGGACGCGGCCGGAGGCGATCAAGATGGCTCCCGTCGTCCGCGCCCTCGCCGAACGCCCGTCGCTGGACCAGAATCTGGTGCTTACCGGACAACATAAGGACCTCGCCCGGCTCTTTGGTCTCCCTCCCGCTGCGATCCGGGAGCTGGACATCAACCTTGCCGAGCAGACGGCGGGCGAAATCTGCGAAGCGATCCGCCACGCGCTCGGCCCGCTTCTCGCCCGGCTCCGGCCGGATCTCGTCCTCGTGCAGGGGGACACGTCCAGCGCGCTGGCCGGAGCGCTCGCAGCCAAGGATTGCGGCCTTGCCGTCGGCCATGTCGAGGCGGGGCTCCGGTCCGGCGACCTGCTCCAGCCATGGCCGGAGGAGGGAAACCGGATCCGCATCGACGCGGTCTCCGATCTTCTCTTCGCGCCGAGCGAGGCGGCCGCGCGCAACCTCGCGCTGGAGCGGCTGAAAGGGGCAGTCCACGTCACCGGCAACAGCGGCATCGACGCGCTCTTCCATGCCCGCTCGCTCTGCCCCGCGCCGGTGCCCGCGGGAGAGCGGAGGACCGTCCTCGTCACCTGCCACCGTCGGGAGAACCAGGGCGCGGCCCTGAAGCGGGTCGCCTCGGCGCTGAAGCGGCTGGTCCGCGAGCTGCCGCTGCAGCTGGTCTTCCCGCTCCACACCAACCCCCACCTCCGCAAGTCCGTTCGTCAGCTGCTCGTGCGCGAGCCCGGCATCGATCTGATCGAGCCCGTCGAGCATGCCGAGATGGTGTGCCTGATGGACCGCGCCTGGCTGATCCTCACCGACAGCGGCGGGCTTCAGGAGGAGGGACCCGCGCTCGGCAAGCCGGTGCTGGTCCTCCGGGAGCGGACCGAGCGCGGCGAAGCCGTCGAGAGCGACAATCTGGAGCTGGTCGGCACCGACCCGGACCGGATCTTCGGCGCCGTCTCCCGCCTGCTCGAGGATCAGGAGCGCTACGCCAGGATGGCGCGGCCGAGCTTCCCCTTCGGCCGCGGCGGCGCGGCGCCCGCGATCGCGGCCATCGTCGAATCCTTCCTGATCCGCGAGCCGGCGGAACTTGCGCCGCTGAGCCTCATCAGCGACTGAGCCCCCTTTCGGGAGCTCCGCCGCGGGCACATCCCGGCTTCACTGCAACCGCCGCACCTCCGCTTCGTTGTCCCGGCTCAACGTCAATGAAGAGGTTCGCATGAAGCGCCTGCATCTCCTGCTCCCGTTCGCCGCTTCGCTCGCCCTCGCCGCCTGCGGAGGCGGCCAGAGCCAGAGCGAGAACACCGCCGAAGCGCTGGACGCGGCGGCCGAGCAGAGCGACCCCGCAGCCGCGGAGGTGCTGGAAAACGCGGCCGATGCGGCGCGCGAGGGCGGCGCCAACGCCCAGGAGGCGCTCCAGCAGGCGGGAAATGCGCAGGCAACGACCGTCCAGCAGCCGCAGCAGGCGCCTCCGTCCGTCCAGGCGCAGCCGAACCGCATCGGCCAGCAGACGCCGCCGCCGAAGGTGCCTGCGGCCGAGGATCATTCGCAGCACCAGGGGAACCAGCACTGAGCGGCGCCCGCGCCCGGCGCAGCTTGACAGCCGAGCCTGCCCGCCCATATGCGGCGTGCCTGCCTTAGCGGCCCCTTCGTCTAGCGGTCTAGGACGTCGCCCTCTCACGGCGAAAACACGGGTTCGAGTCCCGTAGGGGTCACCAGCGGATTAACGGTGCTTTCACGGGCTGGGGCTAGCTCTGGCCGGGTGAAGATTCGCCTCCGCCGCCCGCGCTCCGCTCCGCCCGCCGCCACTCCTCCGGTCCAGCAGCCGCCGCCCGAGCAGATCCGCTGGTACGTTCCTCGGAAGGTGAACCGCTGCCCTTCATGCGGGGAGAGCCAGTGGCTGGTGGGGCGCGCACTGGCCGAATGCGGCCATTGCGCGCTGGCGTTGCCGATCGCGCGCTGAGCGGGCGATCGGCCGCTAGACGAGCAGGCGCGCGAAGCCGCCGGTGCCGACCCGCTCGATGCGGTCGCGATAATGGTTATACTGTTCGTGGCCGGGCCGGATCAGCCCCAGCGCATCGTCCGATGCGATCCGGCTCGGGCAGAGCACGAGCGGCGTCGCTGCGGGAAACAGCTGCGAGCCGCTTCCGACCATCAAAGTCGTCAGGATGCCGTTGAGCTCGCCGCCGTTCACCGGCCGCCCAAGCACCGCCATCCGGTACTGGCCCTGCTCCACCGTCACCAGATAGATGTGCGCGGAGATGTTGGGGAAGGAGACGAACCCCGCCTGAGCAAACGCGCTGTCGAGGCGCGCCGCTTCCTTGAAGGTGAGGTGGCAGAGCCTGTCGTCCCATTCGATAAGCGTCCGATAGGCGTAGAAGGCCTCGGGATCGCTGAAGGAGCGGCGGATCGTCAGATAATCGCCTTCGAGCCACTTCACGGCGGGGCGGGAATAAGCCCCCATGCTCTCGGGCGCAGTCGATCGGTTCGGATCCGCACCCCCTAACTCCGGCGCCGGAGTACGAAGCTGGAGATGCAGCGCCTCTTCAAGCCGGATGACGGTGGAAAGCGTAAAGGCGCGCCGGCCGGCCAGCGCCTTCTCGAGCGTCGAGACGCTGATCTTCGCCTCGTCCGCAAGCCACTGCCGCGACAGCCGCCGACGGGCGAGCTCCTCCCGGATCTTCAGCGAGACCGAATCGCTGTCCCTGATTTCAAAGTCGCCGTGCACGTCCCACCCCGATCCGCACATTTGCGCACAAGTCCGCACATTTCGTCAATCGGAAACCCGATCCGGACCGGCGTGCGGCGAAAATGCTGTTCTTTCCTCTACCGCGCTTGCTGCCGTTGCTTAGGAAAGGAGAGGTCAGGAGGATGGAATCATGAGCGGGTCAGGCTGGCTGCAGGCAAGAAAGGCTATCGTCGCGATGATCGCGGCTGCGGGCTTCTGCCTGGTCGCTGCGCCGATCACCCTCTCAACCGTCTCCGGCAGCGCATCCTCCGAACCGCGGATCGAGAGCGTTGCGGCTCCCGAGCTCGCAGCACCCGCGGCGCAATCCCAGGAGCTGGTCTGGGCGAACGAGCCCGTTCCGCCGGCGGAATCCGGAGCCGGAGGAATGGCGATCAGCCTGCTGGCGGCGCTTTCGATCCTGTTCGTCGCGGCCGCGATCGTGATGCGCAACGCCCAGTCGCCGCGGCGGCGCGAGGGCCCGGGCGCCGACGTCAAGCGCGCACTCAGCCTCATCGCCAGCCATTGGCCCCAGCAGATCGAGGCAAGCCATCTCGCGATGATGCGGGGCTGAAGCCGCGGGCGCCGGCGCACGCCGTCCCGCTGCGAACCCACCGTTCAGGGCATCTTGCGGAAGCGGCCCCTCCGGTCGCGGCGGTAGCTGATCAGCGGCTTCGGCTGGAACATCGCCCAGGTCCTCGGATCGAAGAAGATCGAAGGGTTCGGCTCCGCCTCGCGCTCCAGCGCAACGTCTTCGGGGATGTCCGGGAAAGACCAGACCAGGAACCAGCGGACCGCGAGGGCACCGGCCAGCAGCGCGATCAAGAAGAGCAGGAAGTACATCGCGTTCTCCCGTCCACCCGTTCTGGCGGCGGGACTAAAATACTATTGAACAAGAAGATAAGCCAGTGCGGAGCCGGACCCCGTCCCCTGGCGGCTATTGCTGACCCGATTTGGGACAGCTTGGTACACGTCAGGAATGAAAAGACCCGCCGCTGCTGGAGCGACGGGTCCCTGTTTCAATGATCAAGGTCGGCGCGCGATCAGGCGCCGGTGGAGGCCATTTCGGTCTTCACCTTGGTGAGGGTGTTGTTGAGCTGGCTGCCGAGCGCCGACATCGCCGTAATCGCGGCAACCGCGATCAGGGCGGCGATCAGCCCGTATTCGATGGCGGTCGCACCCTTCTCGTCCTTCAGCATCCTCCGGAGCGTCTTCATATCCGTGACCCCTCTTCATTCTCACGTGGCGGATTAAGCCCGCCCGGTTAAGAAATAGGAAAGCCGCCACAAGGAGGAGCTCGAGTTGGAGAGTGAGCCAGACCCAACCGGCGCGGACGAGCAGCTGAAGCGCTCCTTCGCACCGGTCGCGGACGAGCGCACGCGCCTGCTCGTGCTCGGCAGCCTGCCCGGCGATGAATCGCTCGCAAGGGCGCGCTACTACGCCAATCCGCAAAACCAATTCTGGCGGCTGATGGGCGAGGTGATCGGCAGCGATCTCGTCGGGCTCGGCTACGAAGCGCGGCTCGAGCGGCTTCTCAAGGCGCGCGTGGGCCTGTGGGATTCGGTAGGCACCGCCACCCGCCGCGGCAGCCTGGACGGGGCCATTCGCCTCCACAGCGCCAACCCGCTTCGGGAACTCGCGGAGGGATTGCCTGAGCTGCGGGCGATCGCCTTCAACGGCGGCACCTCTGTGCGCATCGGCATGAAGGCCCTCGGGGAAGATCCGCCTTGGGCGCTCCTCCCCCTGCCCTCGTCGAGCCCCGCTTTCACCCTCGCCTACGAACGCAAGCTCGAGGCATGGCTGGTGCTACGGGAACAGCTCTAGATCTGGTGCCACTCGTTGGGCTTGATCCGGTGCTCGCCCCAGCGGAAGCCGTCGCCGCCGCCCCACTGCCCTTCGGCGAAGATCCGGACCGCGACGAGGCTGCCATAGCCGCCCGCCTGGCGCGGATTGATCCACCAGCCCGCGCTCGCGTCCCAAAGCTTCACCTCGTCTTCTCCGACCAGGAGCGCGTTGCCCTCGTGGTAGATCGTGTCGTCGGTGAGCCAATGGTCGGAAACCTGCTCGTCGCCCCACTTCTTCCGCCACTGCGCGGTGGCATCGGCGCTGTATTTCTGGATGAATTGGGCGCGGAAGGCGGTGATTCCGCGGGCGGTGAACGCCTCGTGGGCGAGCGCCGCATGGGCGCCGCAATCGATCACCTTCCGCTCGACGACGTCGCACCAGTGCATCGGCCAGGCAGAGGGACCCCATTCGTACTTCTGCCGGAGCCAGCGCGGGCCGGTGCTGAGATCGCCGCCGTTCAATTGCGCGAAATCGTTGGCGAGCACCCATTCGCGCGCGACTTCGCAGCACGCATCGCCGTGGTGCGAGAAGCAGCTGTAGGGGAAATGCTGCCAGCGCGCGCTCGGCAGCGGCGCCTCGGCGACATCGTCGCGAAGGGCTTCTTCCCGCTCTTTAACCGCAGCCGAATACATATGACATGCTCCTGTCGTAACCGCCGGCATCGCAGAAGATCAGAAGGTCGCCGGCTTTCGTACCTTCGGGAAGTTCGACATTGGCCGCGACGATGTCGTGCTC
>NZ_DASVUE010000188.1:0-5098 GCF_036387215.1 Allosphingosinicella sp.
TGCGCCATGCTCCACGCAGTCGCGACCGAGACCGCTCCGAACGTGTCCAGCACGTCCTGGCTCACCCCCACCATCGCGATCTTGGCCTCGTTCGAATAGGTGACATAGCCTGCCTGGAACACGTCCGATGAGCCGGGGATCTCGGTCAGAGCCGCCGAGATGAGCCCACCGGTGCAGCTTTCCGCGACCGCGATTTGCTTGCCGCGGGCGCGGTTCGCCTCGATCACCTTTCGGGCCGCGTCGACCAATTCGTCGGGGAGGATGTAGTCGCGGGTGTCGCTCATAGCTGCTCCGGGAGGCGGATGGTCGCGACGGCCTGAGCCGCGATCCCTTCGCCTCTGCCGGTAAAACCCAGCCGCTCGGTAGTTGTTGCCTTGAGGCTGACCCGCTCCAGCGGGAGGCGCAGCAGATCGGCGATCCGCTGCCGCATCGCCTGCTTGTGCGGGCCGATCCTCGGCGCCTCGCAGATGATCGTGAGATCGACATGATCAATTCGCCCGCCGCGTGCCTGGATGAGCTCCCGCGCATGTTCGAGGAAGCGAGAGGAGGGCGCGCCGCGCCACTGCGGGTCGCTCGGCGGGAAATGCTCCCCGATATCGCCCTCACCGGCGGCCCCCAGCAAGGCGTCGGTGAGCGCGTGGAGGGCGACGTCGGCATCGCTGTGGCCCTTGAGGCCGCGGTCGTGCGGGATGTGCAATCCGCCGAGCCATAGCTCCTCGCCCGCCGCGAGCGCGTGGACATCGAAGCCGAGGCCGGTGCAGGTCACCATCGATGAGCGCAGCCTTTGCTCCGCCCGCTCGAAATCCTCGGGATAAGTGAGCTTCTCCAGCATCGGGTCTCCCGCGACCGTGGCTATTCGGAGGCCGGAGGCTCGTGCCACTTGCGCGTCGTCGGTCGCATCGGTCGCTCCGCTATATGCGCGATGCGCCTCCAGGATGGCCTCGAAGCGAAACGCCTGCGGGGTCTGCACCCGCACGAGGCCGGAGCGATCGACCGGCTCGCCCAGGCCGTCGCCGCCGCGAGCCAGAGTGTCGACCACCGGAAGCACCGGCACCGCGGCCTCATGCTCCTCCAGCGCCGCGACGAGGCGTTCGATCACGCTCCCGGGAAGGAAGGGGCGAGCGGCGTCGTGGATCAGCACGAGGTCCGCGCCGCCCTCGGCCGCGATCGCTTCGAGCCCGTTCCGCACCGACTGCTGCCTTGTCATCCCGCCGAAGACGGTGGAGGGGAGGGCGCCGCCGCCCAGCGCCTGCCGGAAGAGATCGTCCTGCCCTGCGCCGATCACCACGCGCACCTCATCGATCAGCGGGTGCCGCAGGCGCTCCAGCGCATGCGCAAGCAGCGGCTTGCCTGCCAGCGCGCGATATTGCTTCGGGAGCGCGTCGCCGGCCCGGCTGCCGCCTCCAGCCGCCACGACCAGCGCCACGATCCTGCCCCGCTCCTGCATCGCCGCGCCCCTAGCCGAGCCGAACCTTGCCCGCCAGCGCCTTTGCCCTTATCTGCCCGCGACCTATGCCGAAGCTGAAGCCCATCTCGATCGGTCCTGTTCGGATCGACGCGCCTGTGATCCTGGCGCCGATGACGGGCGTCACCGACCGGCCGTTCCGGAAGATCGTGAAGCGCTACGGCGCCGGCCTCACCGTTACCGAGATGATCGCAAGCCAGGCGATGATCCGCGAGACGCGGCAGTCGCTCCAGAAGGCGGCCTGGGATCCGGTCGAGGACCCGGTCTCGATGCAGCTCGCCGGCTGCGCTCCTGTCGAGATGGCAGAAGCCGCCAAGCTCAACGAGGATCGCGGAGCGGCGATCATCGACATCAACATGGGCTGCCCGGTGAAGAAGGTGGTGAACGGCGATGCCGGCTCAGCCCTGATGCGGCAGATCCCGCTCGCCTCTTCCATCATCGATGCCACTGTGAAGGCGGTGAAGGTGCCGGTGACGCTCAAGATGCGGATGGGCTGGGACCATTCCAGCCTCAACGCCCCGGAGCTTGCCCGCATCGCCGAGGATCTGGGTGTCCGGATGATCACCGTCCACGGCCGAACCCGTTGCCAGCTCTACAAGGGCGAGGCCGACTGGCGGTTCGTCGCGAAGGTCAAGGAAGCGGTGAAGCTTCCGGTGATCGTCAACGGCGACATCAACTCGATCGACGATGCCGAGACGGCGCTCGAACAATCCGGTGCCGACGGGCTGATGATCGGCCGCGGCGCCTATGGGAAGCCGTGGCTGCTCGGCCAGGTGATGCACTGGCTCGAAACTGGCGAGCGGCTTCCCGACCCGAGCCTCGACGAGCAGTTCCACGTGATCATCCGGCAATATGACGAGATGCTGGAGCATTACGGTCCAGTGATCGGCGCCAATTGCGCGCGCAAGCATATCGGCTGGTACACGCGCGGCCTCCATGGCTCGGCGGAATTCCGCAATGCCTTCAACAAGGAAGCGGATCCGAAGCGGGCAAAGGCGATGCTCTACGACTTCTACTCGCCCTGGCTGAGCAGGGCGGCCGCCTGAGACAGCTTCCAAGCGTCCAACGCCGCTCAGCGCGCGCCGGATTGATGGCAGGAGCACACAAAACTGTGTTCTTTATGCCACAAGCTTGTGGTAGGCGCAGCACGTGAACGCTGAAGCGCCGATTAGGATCGACCCGAAGGAGCGCCGCTCCCGGCTGCAACGGAGACTATGGGTCGCCTTCCGGCGGAGCCGGATCATCTCGCTTCTGGAGGTCGTGACCGTCGCGGTGCTGATCGTGATGGCGACGGTGAGCTACCTCGTGATTGCCCGGCAGGGGCCGCAGACGTTGCTCACCCCACCGGTGGTAGCGGCGCTCATGGTCGCCAATCTGGTGCCGGCGATGGCGCTGATGGTCCTGATCGCACGGCGCGTTGCGATGCGGCGGGCGGCGCGCTCGCCTATTGGAGGCCGAGGTCGTCTCCACGTTCGCCTGGTGGCGCTCTTTTCAGCCATTGCGAGCATTCCGACGCTGATCGTCGTCATCTTCGCGTCTCTGCTGTTCCAGAGCGGCAACAACTTCTGGTTTTCCGAGAAGCCGCGGGGAATGCTGGAGAATGCGGCGCTGATCGCCCGATCCGCCTACAACCAGGAACTGGCACGGGTAGATGGAGAGGCGCGGACGATGAGCGCCGACTTCCCCAAATATTTTGAGGGCGTTCCGATCGACAGCCTGCAGTTCAGAGAGGGCCTCGCATACCAGGTCTACGTAAGGAACCTCTCGGAGGCGGTGCTTCTCACCGTCACGCCCGATCGAGGCATCCAGACCCAGGCGCTAGCCAATCCGTATGACCCTCCCCTGAGGGAGGTGGTGACGCCGCAGCTCATAGAGCGTCTCCAGCGAGGCGAGGAAAGCATCGTCGTTCCACTGCGGGATCGGATCGCCGCAGTCACCAGCGCGAAGCTTGGCCCCAACATGTTCTTATACGTCGCCCGGCTGCATGAGCCTCAGATGATGCAGCAGGTGCAACGGGCTCAAGCCGTACTAAGCGACTATGAAGCCCTCCAGGCGAGGTCGCGGGTTCTGCAACTCAGGTTCAACGCGGCACTGCTGGTCGTCTCGCTGCTGATCGTCGCCATCGCCATCTGGATCGCGCTGACGCTCGCCGATCGGCTCGTGCGGCCCGTAGGGCAGCTGGTCGATGCGGCGCGGCGGGTCACCGCCGGCGATCTTTCCGCGCGGGTTCCGGGCTCGCGGGTGCATGACGAGGTCGGGACGCTCGGCAACGCCTTCAACCGGATGACTCGGCGCCTTGAGGAGCAGACCGGGGCCCTCCTCACTGCCAATGACCAACTCGACAGCCGGCGCGCCTTCATCGAGGCGGTGCTTTCCGGGGTGACCGCGGGAGTAATCTCGGTCGACCGAGAGCGCCGGGTCCGCCTCATCAACAGCTCAGCCGAAGGGCTTCTGAAGACAAGCCAGCGGGACGCGGTGGGCCGGAGGCTTTCGGAGCTGGCGCCTGAGCTCGACAGGCAGCTCGACGCGGAGGAGCGGGAGGATATCGTCCAGGTGGCTTCCGCGGGGGAACCGCGTACGCTGGCAGTGAAGCGGGTGCGCGTGGAGGCGGGGCACGTGCTCACCTTCGACGATATTACCGACCAGCTGCTCGACCAGCGTCGCGCGGCTTGGTCTGACGTTGCGCGGCGGATCGCGCACGAGATCAAGAACCCGCTGACTCCGATCCAGTTGGCAGCCGAGCGTCTCCAGCGCCGGTACGGGAGCGAGGTCAGTTCGGATCCGGCGACGTTCGAGCGGCTGACCGGCACGATCGTCCGTCAGGTCGGCGACCTCCGGCGGATGGTCGATGAATTCTCGTCCTTCGCGCGGATGCCGAAGCCGGTCTTCCGTGCCGAGGCGATCAACGAGGTCGCGCGGCAGGCGCTGTTCCTGCACGAGGTCGCGCACCCCGACATCCGCTTCACGCTCGAAGCCCCCGAGCCGTCGCCGACGCTGGTCTGCGACCGCCGCCAGCTCGGCCAGGCGCTCACCAACATCGTCAAGAACGCGGTCGAAGCGATCCAGCAGAAGCGCGAGGAGCGGGGAGGGGGCAGCGAGGACGAGGTCGCAATGACCGTCCGGGCCTCGAGCACGCATATCTGCATAGATATCGCCGATAGCGGGATCGGGCTCCCCAAGGACCGGGGGCGGCTCACCGAGCCCTATATGACGACGCGGGCCAAGGGCACAGGACTCGGGCTGGCGATCGTCAAGAAGATCGTCGAGGAGCATTGCGGGAGCATCGATTTCGACGATGCACCCGGCGGCGGAACGATGGTTCGGCTTGCCTTCGATGCCGAGACGCTTGCGCGGTTCGGGGCAAGCGGCGGCGATGTGAACGTTTCTGAAAACAACATTGTAAACGGTTGAGAAGATGGCGCTCGATATTCTGGTAGTGGACGACGAACAGGACATTCGGGAGCTCGTCTCGGGCGTTCTCGAGGATGAGGGCTATGCCACCCGAATGGCGGCCAACAGCAGCGAGGCGCTTGCTGCGCTGGGCGAGCGGCGGCCGTCGCTGGTGCTTCTCGACGTGTGGCTGCAGGGCTCGAAGCTCGACGGCCTCCAGGTGCTGGAAGAGATCAAGCGGCG
>NZ_DASVUE010000189.1:0-10487 GCF_036387215.1 Allosphingosinicella sp.
TCTTTACGGCTTCACCGGCTCGACTCTGTTCGGCGACATCTCCGCCGCACTGGGCCGCGACGGCGTCTCGACCGGCGAGCTGTTCGGTCTCGTCTTCGTGCTCGCCGGCATCGCCTTCAAGGTCTCGGCCGTGCCGTTCCACATGTGGACTCCGGACGTCTACGAGGGCGCGCCGACGCCGGTCACCGCCTTCTTCGCATCGGCGCCCAAGGTCGCCGCGATGGCGCTCCTCACGCGCGTCGCGATCGAGGGCATGGGGCCCGCCACGTTCGAATGGCGCCAGATCGTCATCTTCATGGCGCTCGCTTCGACCGTTCTCGGCGGCGTTGCGGCAATCGGGCAGCAGAACATCAAGCGGCTGCTCGCTTATTCCTCGATCAACAATGTCGGCTTCGCCCTGATCGGTCTCGCCGCGGCAACGCCCGACGGCGTCGCCTCCGTGCTCTTCTACATGGCCGTCTATGTCGTGATGACGCTCGGCTCCTTCTTCGTCGTCATGCGGATGCGCGACGAAGCCGGCCGTCCGGTCGAGACGATCGCCGCCCTCTCCGGCCTCTCGCGCTCGCGCAAGCTGCTCGCGCTTGCGATGGCGATGTTCATGTTCAGCCTTGCCGGCATCCCGCCGCTGATGGGCTTCTGGCCGAAATTCTACGTGTTCAACGCCGCGGTGCGCGCCGATCTCACCTGGCTCGCTTTCGTCGGCATCGCGACGTCGGTGATCGGCGCCTATTATTATCTGAAGATCGTCAAGACGATGTATTTCGACGATCCAGCGCCCGCCTTCGAGCGTAGCCGCGACTGGCTGGAAGGCCTGCTGATCGCCGCTGCAGCCGTATTCGTGTCGCCGCTGGGCTACCTCCTGATCGCGCCACTGGACATGGTCTCGCGCAACGCGGCGGGGTCTCTCTTTTGATGAAGAGAGACCTGTTCTGATCCGAACGGTCGAAGAGACAGGTTCGACCAATAACGATGTAGCCGCCCTTGCGCGGGCCGGGGCGCAGGAGGGTCTCTGGCTCCGCGCCGAGCGACAGACGGGCGGCCGCGGCCGGCAGGGCAGGGGCTGGCACTCGCCCGCCGGCAACCTCTACGCAAGCACGCTAGTCCGCCTCCAACCGGCCGATCCTCCGGCGGCGACGCTTGCGCTGGTCGCGGCAGTGGCGCTGCAGGAGGTCGTGTCGGCCTACGTCCCCACTCGCCGGGTGCTGATCAAATGGCCGAACGACCTTCTGGTCGAGGGCGAGAAGCTGAGCGGCATCCTGCTGGAGCGCGAGGGAGACGCGGTGGTGATCGGCATCGGCGCCAACCTTGCCGCCCGTCCGGAGGGCCTCGATCGACCAGCCACCAGCGTTGCCGCGCTCATCGGCTCGGCGCCGGATCCAGCCGTCTTCCTCGAAACCCTTGCTGAGGCCTTCGCCCGCTGGCTCCGCCGCTGGCGGGGCGAGGGGCTTGCTCCGGTCCGGGCCGGCTGGCTGGCCGCCGCCCACCCGATCGGCACCGCACTTGCCACGAGCTCGGGCGAGGGCCTGTTCGACGGCCTTGATGAGACCGGCGCTCTCCGGCTCCGCCTCGCCGACGGCACCACCGCCATCATCCACGCCGGCGATGTCTTCCTGATCTGAGCGCGCTCGGTCCGCCTCTCGCCATTTGGCGCCGCCGCGGCTAGTGCAGCCCCATGCTGCTCGCGATCGACGCCGGGAACACCAATCTCGTCTTCGCGCTCGTCGAAGACCGCGTGATCCGCGCCCGCTGGCGGATCGCCACCGATCCACGCCGCACTGCCGACGAATATGCGGTGTGGCTGCACCAGCTCCTCCAGCTCGAGGGACATGAGCGGGGCGCCGTCGACGGGGTCATCATTGGCACCGTCGTCCCGCGCGCGCTCCACAATCTGGAAGTGCTCGCACTTAAATATTTCGGGGTGGAGCCGCTCGTCGCCGGGCAGGCGCCCGCGGACTGGCGGATCGAACTCGACGTTGCCGAGCCGAAGACGGTCGGCGCGGACCGGGTCCTCAACGCCATCGCCGCCCACGCCATCCACGAGGGCGACCTCATCGTCGTGGATTTCGGGACCGCCACCACCTTCGACCTCGTCGATTATTCGGGTGCCTACAAAGGCGGGATCATCGCGCCCGGCATCAACCTCTCGCTCGATGCGCTGGTGACGGCCGCTGCCAAGCTTCCGCGCATCGCTATCGAGGCGCCGGAGAACGATCTTTCCGTGATCGGCCGGACCACCGAGGACCAGATGCACATCGGCATCTACTGGGGCTATGTGGCGATGATGGAGGGCCTCGTCTCCCGGATGAAGGAGGAGATCGGCCGCCCGGTGAAGGTAGTCGCAACCGGCGGCCTCGCCACATTGTTCGACCAGCACACCGACATCTTCGATGTGATTGAGCCCGATCTCACCATTCAGGGTCTCGCTCTGCTTTACAAACGGGCCGGAAGCGCCACTTGAAGCTCAGCTCCGCGCGAACGCTCCCGGAGACTTAAGGAACAGAATGAAACCCGGAAAAGAACTCCTATTCCTCGCTTTGGGCGGATCCGGCGAGATCGGCATGAACGTCAATCTCTACGGCTGCGACGGCAAGTGGATCATGGTCGATCTCGGCATGACCTTCGCCGATCCCGCTTATCCCGGCATCGACCTCGTGCTCCCGGATCTGAGCTTCATCGAGGAGCGGCGCGAGGACCTGCTCGGGATCATCCTCACGCACGGGCACGAGGATCATATCGGCTCGATTCCCTATTTCGCGGCCGATCTCGGCGTTCCGATCTACGCCACCCCGTTCACGGCCGGCCTGATCGCCAACAAGCTCGAGGAAGAGGGGCTGCTCGGCGAGGTGAGGCTGAACGTCGTCGAGCAGGGCGGCGACTTCCAGCTGGGCCCGTTCGACGTCCGCTACGTCCCGCTCGCGCACTCGATCGCGGAAGCCAATGCGTTGCTGATCGAGACCCCCTACGGCAAGGTCTTCCACACCGGCGATTGGAAGCTCGACAACGCGCCCCAGATCGGGCGCCCGACCAGCGACGAGGCGATGCGGGCGATCGGCGACAGCGGCGTGCTGGCGCTGGTCTGCGATTCCACCAATGTCTTCAATTCCGAGCCCTCGGGCTCTGAAGCAACTGTCCGCGGCGGCCTCGAGGAAGTCGTTGCAGCTGCGAAGGGGAGGGTGGTCGTCACCACCTTCGCCTCCAACGCCGCTCGTCTTCACACCTTGGGCCGGGTCGCCCGCGCCACCAACCGGCAGCTCTGCGTCGCCGGCCGCTCGCTGGACCGGATCATCAAAGTGGCCCACGCCACCGGCTATTTGAAGGACTTCCCCGAAACGATCGACTTCGACACGGCAATGTCGCTTCCGCGCCGGGAGGTGCTGATCGTCGCCACCGGCGGCCAGGGCGAGGCGCGGGCTGCGCTCGGCCGGATCGCGTCCGGTGAGCACAAGATCAAGCTCGAGGACGGCGACACCGTCGTCTTCTCCTCGCGCCAAATCCCCGGCAACGAGCTCGACATCGGCCGGATCATGAACGCGCTCGCCCGCGCGGACGTGAAGACGGTTACCGAGCGCCAGGCGCACGTTCACGTCTCCGGCCACCCGGCGCGTCCCGAGCTTGCGGCGATGTACCACTGGATTCGGCCCGAAATCCTGATCCCGGTTCACGGTGAGAGCCGCCACCTCCACGAGCATCGCCGCTTCGGGCTGGAGCAGGGGATCCCGAAGAGCATCGTCCAGGAAAATGGCGACCTCATCCGCCTCGCGCCCGATGGGCCGCAGAAGATCGGCTCCGAGCGCGTCGGACGCCTGATCCTGGACGGCGACGTGATGCTCACCGCCGACGGCGCAACGATGAGCCAGCGCCGCAAGATCGCCGCCAACGGCGTCATCTCGGTCGCGGTCGCGGTCGATCCGCAGAGCCGCCTTCGCGGCGATCCCCAGATCGCGATCGAAGGCATTCCGGTCGAGGAGGACCGTCACGACTTCCTCGCCGAAGCCTGCGACGCTGCCGCCGGCGCAGTGCGGAAAGGAGCGGCCAATGAAGACAAGCTTCGCGAGGAGATCCGCCTCTCCGTCCGCCGCTGCGCCACCGAATGGACCGGCAAGAAGCCCGTCGTGGACGTTCTGATCGTCAGGGTCTGATGCGCTTCCAGTCCGCGCTTGCCATCTACGCGCTCTTCTGGGTGATGAGCTTCTTCCTCGTCATCCCGTTCGGAGTGCGCACCGACGAGGAGGCGGGCGCGAAGCGTCTCCCGGGCCATGCCGAAAGCGCCCCGCACCGCTTCCGCTTCGGGCAGGCGGCGCTGCGCGCAACCCTGCTGGGGTCGCTGCTCTTCGGCCTCTACTATCTCAACTACGTCAACGGCTGGATCGGCGTCGAAGCGCTCGATTGGGCGACGCCGCCCGACTAGCGCAGCCGCTCGATCGCCTGGGCGAGCGCGACGTAGAGCTTGCCCATGTCGGACGAGAGCACCGTCACTCCAAGCGCCGAGCTGTCGCGGTCGGCGAGGATCCGCCGAAGCATCGACTCGAAGTCGTGGATGTAGCGGTTCACCTGCTCCCGGAATTCCGGCTCGTTCTCGTAATGCTGGACGATTTCGCGCGCCTGCGAATTGTCGATCAGCCGCACGGCCCGCCGAGTGAAGACGCCGCGGTCGCCCTTGAGGTAGGATGCCCAGGCGCTGTCGGTGACTTCGTTCGAAAGGATCTTGGTGACGTCAATCGCGGTCGAGTTGAGCGACTCGATGAGGAGCGCCACGCGCCGGGAGAATTGCTCGCTCTCCCTCGCTTCGCGCTCCTTCCGCTCCTTCTCGATCCGGCCTTCGACTGCGCCCGCGGCCTCGCCGATCGTCAGCATCTGCCGGGTCAGCCGCTCGGAGGCCTTGCGCGCCGCTTCAACCGCACGTTCCGCCACCGCGCCGAGCTCCGCCATCTGCCGCTCGACCGTTTCGCCGACAGCGCCCTGAACCGCTTCCCGGCTCGCCTCGCCGAGCGCAGCGGCGCTTTGCGGGATCACGGCGGCGATCGCTTCCCGCGCCCGCTCCGCCGCCTGCGTGGCCGTCTCGCGCACCCTCACCAAGGCCTCGACCAGCTCCGGCCCGGTGCTCTGCGTCATCCTGCCTGCCGCGTCGTCCGCTTCGGTCGCCGCAGCGCCAAGCGCGCGCAGCTGTGCTTCGACGCCGCTGACGCCCTCGTCGAGACGCGCCAGCAATGCATCGAGCGCCTCGCGCTGGCGGCCGACGCTGCCTTCCGCCTCCGCAAGCCGCGTTGCCGCGCTTTCCGCAGAGGCTTGCAGCTGTTCCAGCTGCGGTGCGATGCCCGCGGTCGTGCTGCGGGCGCGCTCCGCCTGCTGCTCGACCTGCGCCAGCGCCGCCGGAACGCTCGTTTCGAGCGCTTCCGAAATGCCCGCCAGCGCGGTGCGGATCTCGGCCGCGCGGCCGGAAAGCTCGGCCGCTCGTGCCTGGCCGCCGTCCAGCGAGTCCGCAAGCTCCGACACGGAGGCGCTCACCGCCGCCAGCGCTTCGCCGAGCTCGTTTGCCCGCGTTCCGCCCTGTTCGCGAAGAGAGGCGAACCGCTGTTCCACTTCGGCCAGCTGGGCGAGGAGGTCGGCTGTAACGGTCCGCGCGGTGCTCTCCAGCACCGCCTGCTGCCGTCCGACGCTTGCCTCCGCTTCGGCAAGCCGCGCCGCCGCTTCGCCGGCCGACGCCTGCAGCGCGGCCACTTGCGGCGCAATGTCGGCCGCAATGCCGCGCGTCCGCTCGGCCTGCTGCTCGACCTGTGTAAGCCCCTCGGGCACCGACCCCTGGAGGGCTTCGGTGATTCCCGCCAGCGCCGTCCGGATCTGGTCTGCGCGGCCGGAAAGCTCGGCCGCCCGCGCCTGCCCGCCGTCGAGCGCCCCCGCCAGCTCCGCGACGGACGAACCGACCTCCTCCAGTGCCCGGCTGAGCTCCCTTGCCCGTGCCCCGCCCATCTCCCGGACGGAGACGAACCGGCCTTCGAGTCCCGCCAGCTGCTCCATCAGGTCTGCCGTCACGGTACGGGCGGTGGCCTCCAGCGCCTGGCGCTGCCGCGCGACGGCCGCTTCGGCCGCTGCAAGGCTGGTTGCGGCGTTTCCGGCCGCCGCCTCGACCTCGGCCACCTTCGGCGCGATCGCCGCGGTGAGCGAATGCGTCTGCTCCGCCTGCTCCTGCACCCGGGCAAGCGCCGCGGGCACGTCGCCGTTGAGCTGCGCAGTGACGCCGGTCAGCGCCTGCGCCATCTCGTGCGCGCGCTCGATGAGGTTGGCGGCGCGGTCCTGGCCGCCGGTAAGATCGGCGGCGAGTTCGTTGACCCGAGCGCGCACCGCCTCGATCGAGGTCCCGAGCTGCTCGGCGTTGCTCGCGCCGGTCTGGCCGAGCGCGGCGAACTTCTGGTCGAGCTCGGCAAGCTCCTTGGCAAGGCCGGTGACGAGCGCGTGGCTCGCCGCGTCCTGCGCAGCCAGATGCCCCGCCAGACTCTCGATCTTGCCGCCGATATGCTCGAGCCGCTGCGCAAGGTTGCGCCCTGCATCCTCTCCCGCGCGGTCGAGTGCCGCCCGGCTCTGCTCGATCATCGCAAGCATCGCCGCGCCCTGCGCCTGGAGCCCCGAACGGGCCGCGTCGACGGCCTCCGCCGCACGCGCCATCGTGTCGTCCACGGCCGCGGTCATGCTTGCGGCCGCCTCGTCCATCCGCGTCGCCGCCGCCGCGGTCGTGCTTTCGACCCGCGCGAGGTGCGCCGCAAGCCGCTGCGCCGCGCCGCCGACGACCTCGTCGGCCTCCCGGCCACGCGCCACCAGCGCCGAAAGCTGCCCTTCCAGCGCCCCGGTCTGCCCGTGGGCGGTGAGGCCCGCCTCCTTCATCGCTTCAGAGAGCGAGCGGGCATGCTCCTCGGCCCGCGGGAGGTCTTGCAACAGGACGCCGATATCGACCCGCGCCGCCTCCGCCGCCGCTTCCAGAGCTTCGGATTTCTTGTCGAGGCTGGCGCTTTCCTTGGAAAGGTAGTGCGCGACCCGGCCGAGACGGTCCGACGCTTCGTCGCCGAGAGACATTAGCTTTCCGGCTTCATTCCTGAGCCTTGCGTGATTTTCCTCGAGCCGCGTTGCAACCACGGCGAGCACGCCTTCGAGCGCCGAGCTCTCGTTCCGCATCGCGGCGACCGCGCGCCGGAACCGCTCCGTCTCGCGGCGCGGCGTGTGGCCGAGGATCAGCCAGGCGATCCCAAGCAGGATCAGCGGCGGGCTGACGAAGGTGATCCACTGGAGCACATTGGGGACCGTCACGGCCGCGCGCGTCTGGAGCATCGACCAGATCGCAGCGCCGGTCCAGGCAAGCGCGAGCAGCAGCAGGACGCCTCCTGCCAGCTTGGGAAGCGCGCTGCGTTCCTCCGGAAAGCCGTAATCGGGAGCGTCGGGCTCCGCCTGGCTCGTGATTTCCGCCTTGCCCACCCAGTCGCGGGCGGTGTCGCTGGTGCCGGTCTCCGGCTGCGCTTCGGCGCGCTGTGCCCCCATAGTCATGCCCTTGGTTTACCACTTTTCGGCGGCTGCGGAAGAGATGATCGGGAGCGAAACGAGCTATTAACGCCGATCGGCTAATGGAGCGGGATGGTATACGATCCCGGAGCCCTCAACGCCTCCCTCGCCGCAGCCGTCGGCGCGGACAGCCTGCTGATGGCGGAGCTTCGCGACGCCTTCGTCGAAAGCGCCGCGCGGCAGGCGGACCTGCTGGGCCGGGCCCGCTGCGATGCCAATTGGCAATTCGCCGCCTCGCGCCTCAAGAGCATCGCCGCAAGCTTCGGCGCGGTCGGCCTGATGGAGCTTGCCGACGAAGCACTCGCCGGCGCTCCCGGCGATCCGGTGATCCTCCGCAAGCTTCGCGCCGCAATCGAAGATTTCGCCATCGTCTGAGCCGAACGGCTTTGCATGCCGGGCGGCGCCCGCCTATCCCTCGTGCTTGAGGGAGGGCAGAACACCTGTGAGCCTGGCGGCGCTGATCGCAGCCTATCATGAATCGGATGAGCCGGAGGGTGGCCTCCGCGCGACGCTTCCGCTTGCCGGCCGCACCCTGGTCGAGCGGCAGGCGCGTCTTGCAGCCGCCGCGGGTGCCGATCCGATCGTGATCCTCGTCGAACGCGTGCCGCCCGAGCTCACCGCGGCGATCGACCGGATGCGCTCCGAAGGGATCAGCGCCGCGGTTGCCCGAAGCGCTGCCGAAGCGGCCGAGGCCGTCCACCCGGATGACCGGCTCCTGCTAATGGCCGACGGCCTCGTCGCGGACGAGAGCCACGTCGCCCGCCTCACCAGCGCCGGCGGTTCGGCTCTTCTCACCATGCCGGACCAGCTCGGCGATGCCCGCTACGAACGGATCGACGCCGATTCGCTCTGGGCTGGCCTCGCGCTCATCGACGGCGACCTTCTGAAGCGGACGGCGCCTCAGCTCGGCGAGTGGGACCTCCAGTCGACTCTGCTCCGGAAGGCGGTCCAGGGCGGCGCTCGCCATTTCGCAGTCCGCGGCGAGGAGAGCGACGACGGGCTCGTCATGGCAGAACGGGCCGAGGACCTCGCCGAGGCCGAAGCAGCGATCGTCGAGAGCGCGGGAGCATCGCGGGGAAGCTGGATTTCCCGTTACTTCCTTGCGCCCGTCGAGCAGTCGCTGACCCGCCTCCTGATGCCGAGTTCGGTCACCCCCGGCTGGCTTTATGTCGGCGCTGCGGTGCTGATTGGGCTTGCAGGCCTCCTCTTCGCCCGCGGCTGGCTGCTCAGCGGGATGCTGCTCCTGCTTCTTTCGACCCCACTCGACGGCGCCTCCGACCGGCTCGCCCTGCTCCGGATGCAGCGCAGCGGCGCGCCCGACTGGTGGGGATACACGCTGCCGCTCATCGCCGGCATCGCGCTCGCGGCGCTGGGTTATTCGCTGGGCCAGACGCGCGGCTGGGGATGCTTCGCTCTCGTCGCCGGTACCGTGGCCTTCATGATCGCGCTTTACGGCGAGACCGAGGGGCAGGAAGTGCGCGGCCACCATTGGCTGGCGGAGCCGAAGGGAATGGCCTGGCTTCTGCTCCCGTTCGGCCTCACCGGCAATTGGGTCACCGGCCTCGGCGCACTCGCCGCCTTCGCCGCCGGCTCCTTCTTCTGGGCGCAGCGGCAGATCCACCACCGCTTCGCCGCGGGGAAGCAGGATTAGCGGCGATTTAACCCTGCCGGGGCTATGGCTCTCCAATGTCCGACGATCGGCTGACCACGGCTGAGAATGGCGACGACGCGCGGCTGCTCGATGCGGCCGTGCGCGAGCGGCTTGCCGTGGCCGCCGCCGACCTCCGTCTGAAGCCGTCGCTTCGCTTGACGGAATGGCAGCGGGCGACCGTCTCGGCGCTTGCCGCCAAGGTCGTTCGGACGGTCGAGGACGATCTCCGCATCAGCCTTGCCGATGCCCCCCATGCCCGCGCGAACGAGGCGCTTCACGCCGCGCTGACTTCCGCGCATGTCGCCATCGCTGCTCCGATCCTGGAGCGATCGGGCGCCCATGCCGAGCCGCCGCTCGTTGCCGCGCTCATCCGCCGCACCGAGGAGCATCGGCTCGCCCGCAGCCGCGGTAACAGCGAGGCAGGGCTCCTCCTCGAGCTCATCCGCGACGAGGACGAACAGGTCTCGGAGCAGGCGATGGCGATCCTGATCGCGCACAGCCGCCGTTTCGACGGCTTCGGCGAACCGGTCGCGGCGCGTACGGAGCTTCCCGCCGAGCTCGAGCACCGGCTCGCCTGGCGTGTCGCGGCCGCGCTCCGCGCCTATATGATCGACCGCCACGGCGTGCCTGCCGCCGACGCCGACGCGATGCTGGTTTCCGCCGCCGAGCGCCTGCTCGCGGACTATGACGAGGGCGACGGGCTGGAGGCCCGCTGCATGCGACTCGCCCGCCGCCTCGACCAGCTCGGCCGCGTGGATGACGACCTGACCGAGCGCAGCCTCACGGAAGGGTCGCTGCCGCTGTTCCTCGCCTTTATCTCCGTCCGGGCATCGCTCGGCCGCGATGCGGCCTGGGAGATCGTCTCCGACCCTCGCGGCCGCGGCGCGCCGTTGCTCTTGAAGGCTTCGGACCTTGGCCGGGAGCAGGCCGGATCGATCCTGCTCGGCCTAGCATCCTCCGAAGACCTGGTGGCATCCCAGCTCGATCTGTTCGACGTCACCTCCGCGGCGGAGGCGCGCGCTGCGCTCCGGCTCTGGCAGGTCGACCCCTTCTACCGCGAAGCGCTTGCGGAAATCGCCGCATGAGCGAGCGGAAACCTGCCTTGAGCTCGATCCGCGGCCGTATCGACGAAGAGGATCGCCTTGTCGCGGCCGATCCCGACCTTGCCGGCTTGCACCTGAGGGCCGGGGGCGAGGAGAGGGGCGCACTCGCGCTTCCGCAGGTGGCGGCGCTTGCGCGGCTTGCGAGGCGGCTCGGGATCGTGATCTCCCGCGCGGTGATGGTGGCCGAC
>NZ_DASVUE010000190.1:0-1673 GCF_036387215.1 Allosphingosinicella sp.
GCACGGTCGGGCAGTCGGAGCAGGTGGCGCTGATCGACGTGCAGCAGGGAAGCCGCGCCAACCTCAGGGGCCATCTCGGCGGCAACGCGGCGGCCGGCGCATCGGCCGGCACCGCGACCTTGCTCGAAGTGCGCATCCGCCGCCGCTCCGACGGCACCGTCGTGTGGGAGGGGCGGGCGATCGCCGACGGTTCCGCAGCCACTGCTCCGGTCGAGCGCACGGCCGCCGTGGACAGGCTCGCCGCAGCCCTGTTTCGGGACTTCCCCGGCATTTCCGGCCGCACTATCAGGGCGCGATGAATCTCTCCATTTCCAGCGCCTTCGACGGCGGCAACATTCGCCTGGTCGCCATCGAAGGCAACCGCATCGACCTCGAAATCGTCAACGACCACCAGTCCGATTTCTATCAATGGTTCTACTTCCGCCTGACGGGCGCGGAGGGCGAGCCGGTGGAATTGAGGATCGTGAACGCGGCCGGCGCCGCCTACCCCCTCGGCTGGCCCGGCTACCGCGCCTGCATGTCCTACGACCGCGACTATTGGGAGCGGGTCGCGGAGACGCGCTATGAAGACGGCGTCCTCACGATCCCCGTCACGCCCGCTTCGAACAGCGTCTGGTTCGCCTATTTCGCGCCCTATACGATGGAGCGGCACCACGACCTCATTGCGGAGGCGGCCGATCATCCCTGGGTCGAATATCGCTCGCTCGGTCAGACGCTGGACGGGCAGGAGATCGACTATCTGCAGATCGGCGAAGGGCCGGTCCAGGTCTGGCTCTACGCCCGCCAGCATCCCGGCGAATCGATGGCCGAATGGTGGATGGAAGGCGCGCTCGAGAAACTGCTCGACGATGCCGACCCGGTCTCGCGGCGGCTGCTCACCAAGGCCACCTTCCACATCGTCCCGAACATGAATCCCGACGGATCGAAGCGCGGCCACCTGCGCACCAACGCCGCCGGAGTGAACCTCAACCGCGAATGGCACGATCCTTCGCCCGAACGCAGTCCCGAGGTGCTTTACGTCCTTCGCGAGATGGACAAGATCGGGGTCGATTTCGCGATGGATGTCCATGGCGACGAGGCGATCCCGGCCAACTTCCTCGCCGGCTTCGAAGGCATCCCCTCGTTCAAGCGGTCGCAGCAGGATCTGTTCGACCGCTTCAGCGAGGAGCTCGTCCGGATCTCGCCGGATTTCCAAACGAGGCAGGGCTACGAAATCGCCAAGCCGGGCCAGGCGAACCTCTCAATGTCCACCGCGCAGCTGGCGGAGCGGTTCGGAGCCGTCTCGATGACGCTCGAAATGCCGTTCAAGGACAATGACGACCTTCCCGATCCCGACGAAGGCTGGTCGCCGGACCGGAGCAGGCTCCTCGCCCGCTCCTGCCTCGACGCGCTGCACGCGATGATCGACGCGCTTCCGAAGCGCCGTTAGGAGCAAACCCAAGATCGCTCATCCTGAGTAGGAATAGCGCATCGACGGAGAATTCATGCCCCGCCTCGTCCTCATCCGCCACGGCCAGTCGTCGTGGAACCTCGAAAACCGCTTCACCGGCTGGTGGGACGTGGACGTCACCGAGCTGGGCATCGAGGAAGCGCGCGCGGCGGGCCGCCTGCTCGCCGAGCGAGGGCTCGATTTCGACGTCTGCTTCACCAGCCTCCAGTCGCGCGCGATCAAG
>NZ_DASVUE010000191.1:0-4708 GCF_036387215.1 Allosphingosinicella sp.
GAGCGCCTCGTCGACTATATCGAAGCGGCAATCGCACAGAAGGGATCGGAATGAGGTTCGGTTACTGGATGCCGGTGTTCGGCGGCTGGCTGCGCAACATCAGGGACGAGGGGATGGAGGCGAGCTGGGACTATGTCCGCCCCCTCACCCAGCGGAGCGAGCAGACCGGGTGGGACCTCACCCTTATCGCCGAGCTGAACCTCAACGACATCAAAGGCGTGGAGGAGCCGGCGCTGGATGCCTGGTCGACCGCGGCGGCGCTTGCGGCGGTGACGGAGACGATCGAGCTGATGGTCGCCGTCCGCCCGAACTTCCACCAGCCGGCTCTGTTCGCGAAGCAGGCGGCGAATATCGACAATATCAGCGGCGGGCGGTTGGCACTCAACGTCGTCTCCTCCTGGTGGGCGGACGAAGCGCGGCAATATGGGCTCCAGTTCGACGAGCATGACGACCGCTACGGCCGCACGCGCGAGTGGTTGGAGGTGGTCGACCGGTTGTGGAGCGAGAAGCGGGCGACGTTCGAGGGCGAGCGCTACCGGCTGGAGAACGCGATCTGCGAGCCGAAGCCGCTCTCGAAGCCGCGGCCGACCATCTATGCCGGCGGCGAGAGCGAGACCGCCAAGACGATAATCGCCACCCAGTGCGATGCCTATGTGATGCACGGCGATCCAGTGGACAGCATCCGGCCGAAGGTGCGGGACATGGAGGAGCGCCGGGAGAAGGCCGGCGGCGGCGACATGCAGTTCGGAATGGCCGCCTATGCGATCGTGCGCGATTCGGAGGCCGAGGCGAAGCGGGAGCTGGAGCGGATCACCGCGCTTCCGCCGCAGCCGCCCAAGGGCTTCGACAATTTCGAGCAATGGCTTTCGGGCACGCAGCTGGAGCGGGAGCTGAGGATCCAGGAATATTCCGTGTCCAATCGAGGCCTAAGGCCCAACCTCGTCGGAACGCCCGAGCAGATCCAGGAGCGGATCGCCGAATATGAGGAAGCAGGACTTGATCTCCTCCTCCTCCAGATGAGTCCGCAAGCCGAGGAGATGGACCGTTTCGCCGAACAGGTGATCGCGCCGATCAAGGGTCGCTGCTGACGCGGCTTGGGAACTGCGGCTTCGGGGTGGCGGTTTTGCCGGGGTGAGTAGATGCCTCTTCCTTGTAGTCGCGGTTCTCGCGGCCGCCTGCACTCCTGTCGCGCCCGCTCCCGAGACGCCGCCGCCGCCGCGGGCAAGCGACCATTTCACGACCAACCAGATCCAGTCGGAAGTCGAGGAGAGGGTGCAGGAGCGGCTTGGTGCCGATGTGCTCGGAGCCGCCCGCGATGCCGCGACTTCGATCATGGCGAATTCCTATCAGGGCCGGTTCGACAGCGGCGGCCCGAGATTGGCCGTGCTGGTCCGCACCTCTGGGGGCTGGACCAGCTGGAAAAGTGGCCGTCCCGTTCCGCTCGCGGGCGATATGGGGGCGGAGCTGGATCGGCTGCTTCGCGATCCTGCAATGTGGCGGGAGGAGCCATTCTATCCAGCCATGGATTGTCCCGACGCGGGAGCGACGATGATGGTCATTCGCCACCGCGGCGGCACCCGCGTCACCCGGCAGGGATGCAACCCGGCAGGGCTGACGGGCAAGCTCGAGGAAACGGTGCTTAGCGCGCCTTAGCGGCGCCGCTGCGCTTCAGCACCACTATCATCGGCCCGAGCTCCGAGAAGGCGTCCTGCCGCCCCGCGCCCGGATCCCAGAGGCTCGAAACGCTTCCGTCGAGATAGAGGGCATCCTTGCAGCCGAGCGCGTCGCGGAAGAAACGGGCGAAGCGGCCGAAGGAGACGCCTTCTTCGCTGATCACGAAGAAGGCGGTGCGGGGATCGCGGACGCCGACGCCGTTGCGGACCAGCTGCGAAGGGCCGTTCGCGTCGAACTTCGGGTGCAGCTTGCCGTCGATCACCAGCATCGGTCCGGATTGCGTGGCCCAGCGGGGGGAGGGGACCTCCTTCCGGAAGCGACTGCTCGTGGTGACGGAGAGCCGGCCCTCGGCATCGACCGCAAAGACGCCATTGGGGAGGAGGTGGAAATTGCCGCTGCCGGAGCGCGTGTTGAGACTTTTCCGCTCTGCGCCGTCCTCGATGAACAGGCCGATCGGCGCGCCTTCCTCGTCGTACATGCCGGCGTTCATCGCGAACCGGACCCGGGAGGCCTCTTTGCCGAGCGACTGCTCGAGCGCGGCCAAGCTCCGCAACGCTCCGCCGTCGGGTCCGCGCCAGGCGAGGCGGATCTCGTCCCCGGCCGCGCTGAAGGGACAGACGGTAAAGCGGCTCCCTTCGAAACTCCGGCTTTCGCAGGCAGGGGTGCCGGCAATTCCGCGGCCTCGAACCCGTTGTCGGGCGGAGGCTCCGGCTCTCCGCCGGAGCAGGCGGAGAGCACGATCAAGAGGGCCGCGCCGAGCGCGCTAAAGCGTGTAGCCGCCATCGCTGACGAGGCAGGTGCCGGTGATGAAGGCGGCTTTGTCGGACAGGAGGAAGGCGATCTGCTCGGCGATCTCCCCGGGCCTGGCGAAGCGCCCGAGCGGCGTTGCGCCGGCGCTCATCCGCCTGAACGCCTCTTCCTCGCCCTTTTCCTGTGCCATCTCGGCAAAGCCGGGAACGCCGTACCAGATCGGGGTCTCTACGCCGCCCGGAGCGATGCTGTTGACGCGGATGCCGTTCGATGCGCCTTCCTTTGCAGCGATGCGGGCGAGGTGGATCACAGCCGCCTTGGACGCCCCGTAGGCGGCGATGCCGGGTTCCGCCTTGAGACCGGCCGCCGAAGCCGTGACGACAATGCTCCCGCCGCTGCCGCGCATCGCCTTCATCGCTGCGCGCAGCGTCAGGAAAGCCGCGTCCAGGTTGACGCTCATCACCCTCCGCCATTCCTCGAACGGCAATTGATCGATCGGCGCTGCGGCGCCGATGCCCGCGTTGATGACCGCATGGGTGACGCCGGTGAGGTCCGCATCCGCCCAGAGCTGCTCGTCGGCGACGTCGCCGATCATCAGCTGACGCTCGCAGGGGAGCGAAAAGGCGAAGTCGGCGAGCTTCTCTTCGCTGAGATCGGCGAGGATCAGCTTCTTCGCCCCGCGCGACGCGAGCAGGGTCGCAGTCGCGGCGCCGATGCCCGAAGCAGCGCCGGTGATCAGGACATTGGCGCCGGTGAAATCCTGCATTGCGCCGGTTTAGCAGCGCGGCAGTGGCTCGGCTACGCCGCAGCGTCGCCGATGCCGAGCTCGCCGAGCTTGCGGTAGAGCGTGGAGCGGCCGATGCCGAGGCGGCGGGCGACCTCCGTCATCCGGCCGCGGTAATGGCCGATTGCGAGGCGGATCACGTCCGATTCGATCTCTTCGAGCGTGCGCAGATTGCCGTCTGAGCTGTAGAGCGTGATCCCCGGGCCATTCGACAGGGCTGCGGTGTTCGACGCGCCGTTGAGGCGCTTGGCATGATAATCGTCGGCGCGCTTCGAATAGGTGGATTCCTGCGCGATCTGCGGGAAATCGGCCGCGGTGAGCGCATTGCCCTCGCAAAGGACGGCCGCGCGGAACAACGCGTTCTGGAGCTGCCGGACGTTGCCGGGCCAGCCGTAGGCGAGCAGCACTTCGAGAGCATCGTCAGTGATGGACAAATGGCGCATGCCCGGCTGCTCGGCGATCCGTGCGAGCAGATGGCGGGCAAGGGCGGGGATGTCGCTGGAACGGGCGCGGAGCGGCGGGATGCCCACATGGACCACGTTGAGGCGATAATAGAGGTCCTCGCGGAAATTGCCCTTGGCGACCTCGTCGACGAGATGGCGGTTGGTGGCGGCGATGATGCGGACGTCCACCATCTGAATTGTTCGGCCGCCGACACGCTGGATCTCTCCGGTTTCGAGCACCCGCAGCAGCTTCACCTGCGTATCGAGCGGCAACTCGCCGACTTCGTCGAGGAAGAGCGTGGTTCCGTCGGCATCCTCGAAACGGCCGATATGGCGGTCGAACGCGCCGGTGAAGGCGCCCTTCTCGTGCCCGAACAGCACCGATTCGACTAGGTTGGCCGGGATAGCGCCGCAATTCACCGTTACCATGGGCTTCTTGCCGCGTGGCGAGGAGCTGTGGATTGCCTGCGCGATCACTTCCTTGCCGGACCCGCTCTCGCCTTCGATGAGAACAGAGACGCGGGCGCGTGCGGCCTTGGCCGCGATCGCCATTGCCGAACGGAATTCGGGCGCCGAGCCGACGATCTCGTCGAAGGCGAGCGGCTTGGTGATCTTCTCGGACAGCGGGCGAAGCTCGCCGCTGGTCTTGCGACGGTCGGTTGCGGCGTTGAGCGCTCCGAGCAGCCGGTCGGGCGACAGCGGCTTCACGAGGAAATCGTTGGCTCCAGCGCGCATCGCATCGACCGCGACCGCGACCGACGTCTGCGCCGTCAGGATGAGCAGCGGCAAATCCGGACGAGCGGTGCGAATCTGGCGGATGAGCTCCGTGCCCTCGTCGCCGGGCAGCCAGTGATCGAGCAGGATCGCGTCCACGTCGCGGCCCTCCTCGCCGGCGAGGAGCTTCTGCGCCGATTCTACATCGGGTGCGCCCATCACCCACCAGCCGGCGCGGGCGCCGATCGCGCTCACGAGGCGGCGCTGGGCGGGCTCGTCGTCGATCAACAACAGGCAACGGGTTGCGTCCGGGCGCATGGCTCCCCCTCTTCCACTTCGAAGC
>NZ_DASVUE010000192.1:0-2256 GCF_036387215.1 Allosphingosinicella sp.
GGTGTAGATGAAGCCCTTCAGCATGATCCGCGCGCCGATGATCCGCATCAGATAGCGAAGCGCGGGCGGCTGGCCGCCATTATAGCTGTCGATCATCCCGCAGATCGCGAAGCGGGCGTTGTTGCGCGCGCTCGCCAGCGCGGCGTCGAGATGATCGCCGCCGACATTGTCGAAATAGACGTCGATCCCCTTCGGCGCCGCCTCGGCAAGCTGCCTGACGATCGGGCCGGCGCGGTAGTCGATCGCCGCATCGGCGCCGAGCTCGCGCACCCAGGCGCACTTCTCCTCGCCGCCGGCCGACCCGATCACGGTCATACCCTTGGCCTTCGCGATCTGCACCACCGCCGACCCTACCGCTCCGGCGGCGGCCGAGACGAACACAATGTCGCCTTCCTTGGCCTCGGCCACGCGAAGCAGCCCGAAATAGGCGGTCGCGCCGGTCAGCCCCAGATTGCCGAGCCATTGCTGGTCCGGCACGCCCATCGGCGGCACCTTGGTGAAGTGCTCGGCCTTGCCAACCGCCTGCTCGCGCCAGCCCAGCATGTGGAAAACGGTATCGCCCGGCGCCAGGTTCTCGGAGCGGCTCTCCACCACCTTGCCGACTGCACCGCCCTGAAGCGGCGCCCCAACCTCGAACGGCGGGACATAGCTCTTCACGTCGTTCATCCGTCCGCGCATGTACGGATCGACCGAAAGCCATCCATTCTCGACCCGCATCATCCCCTCGTCGAGCGGCGGCAGGTCCATCTCCTTCAGCTCGAAATTGTCCATGTCCGGCATGCCCGACGGCCGCGATTTCAGATGCCATGCGCGCGTCCCGGTCATTTCGCTCTCCCCTCGCTGAAGCTGGTGGTCGCTTTCGCTTCAACGGAGCGGAGAGTCAAAAAAGGCCCGGCGAGTTTCCCCGCCGGGCCTTCTTGTCGGCAATCGCGGCTCTATTCGTCGCGATCGCTGTAGGTGCCCGAGGAGCTCCGGTTCAGCATATGCGGACCGTCGCTTCCCTCATTGCCGCGGTCGAAAAGGGCGCGGTTCTGCTCTTCGTCGCGCCAGGCCTTCATCGCTTCCTCGGCAGTCTTGTTGACCTTCACCTGCTCATCGACGCTTTCGATCCAGGAACAGGGGATCGAGTGATGGATACCGCCGGCATTCTCGTCATTCTTGGTGAGGATGATGCGATCGCCGCGCACCTTGTCGACAGTGCCGATATGCTGGCCATCGGAGCCGATCACCTCCATATGCTCGCTGGCCCAGCCCATATGCTGGCGCTGGGTCTGCCGCTTCTCGCGCCAGCCGCCGAAATCCTGTTCGAACTTCGACTGATGCTCCTGGCGATAGGCGTGATAGTCGTTGTCGAGCTGCTCGATCTGGCGCTGGCGCCATTCCGAATAATGCGGATCGTGATGGAACCCGCTTTGATTGTCATAGCCCTGCTGCCTTCCGCCGCGATCGTCGCCGAGCAGCTTCGCGGTATCGATGTGGCGTTCGCCGGCCTGGCCCATCGCGGCATAGCGAGCCGCGGAGCTTCCGGCGCCGCCGCCGGCGGAGATGCCTGCGCCCGCGCCATAGCCGGAATCGACCGGAGACGACATCGGATGCGCGCCCTGCGCCCCGACATGGCCGGGGTCTACGCGGTCGAAGCGGCGGCCATTGTCGTCAAGCCCGCCGAAGCCGGAGCCGCCCCAAGGCTCGGCGGTGCCGCCACCGCCGCCGCCATAGCTCGAACGCCCGCCTGCCGGGCCGCCCCTGGACTCGAAATCCTCGCGCTCACGGCCCTGCTGCTGGCCCCGGCCCTGCTGCTGCGAGCCATATTGCCGGTCGAAATGATCGTCGCCCCAGCCGCGCTGGTTGCCGAAGCCGCCGCCGAAGCTTGCACCGCCGCGGCCCCAGTCGCCCCCACCCTGTCCACCGCTTTGGCCGCGTTCGCAGCCGCGCCCGCCGCGATCGTCCTCGTCGCTGAACCAGGAGCGGACCTGCTCGCCCGCGCGTTCGAAGAAGCCGCGATCCTCGTTGCCGGAGCCGCCGCGATTGCCGCGCTCACGGTCGCTGCCCCAGTCGCCGAAGCTGCTGCGCTCGCGCTCCCAGCGGCCTTCGCCACCTTCGCCGCGGCCGCCGCGTCCCTGCCATCGATCATCGCCATAACGGTTGTCGCCGTAGCCCATGAAATCCTCCTACTCTGTGGCGGATCCGCGTCACTGGCGCACGGACGATCCGGCGCTTGCGGTCCAGCGGGAAGAACGAAGGGGTAAGGCGGCCCGT
>NZ_DASVUE010000193.1:0-2728 GCF_036387215.1 Allosphingosinicella sp.
TGACGGACGCCAGCCTGGCTTATGATGCCGGAACCGATAGCTTCACGCTCAAGGCTGGGACCGAAGATGTAACGTTCGGACCCAGCCATGTGACCACCAATGCGTCCAACGCTCTTCGCTATGAAAAGGTCGTGGGGAACACCACGACGCAGCTCCACCTGGATTGGGGAATGCGGTCCCCATGGACCACCGCTCCCGAATATGTTGCGCTTGGGCAGCTTTTTTCCCGGCATAGGGACATAGCGACCGGCATCGACCGCTATATGTCGATCGACTTCGCCTTCGGCCACCCGAGCGAAGCTTCCGCCGTCCCGAGATTCGGCAGCGCAACCTATGAGCTCTCCTTTTTGGGCAGCCGATCTTCATCGGTGAGTAATTACCTGCTTAACATCATGGGACGCGGCGTCGCACTCGTCGACTTCGCAACCGGCAAGATCGAGATCAGCGGTAAGACTGCCTCGCACAATTTCGGCGGCCAGGGCCTTTCCGGCGCCGAAGTCGAGGGGCAAGTCAGGGCTAGTGGCGCGATAACCTCCGGCAAAAACCAGTTTGCCGGAACCTTCACTGCAAAGGGGGGCGCTTCGGACTCATACAAGGGGGACTTCTCAGGATCCTTCTTTGGCCCGAAAGCACAGGATATCGGCGGCACGCTTTACAGCACCTCCGGATCCCTGTTCTACAGCCTCGCCTTCGCCGGCTACGGCCTGTCCAAGACATCTTCTGCCGACACGCTTGCCAATCTGAAGGGATCGACCCGTCTCCGGACCGTCCGCACCTTCATCGACCTGCCGGTCCGCGAAACGCTAGCCCCTCCGCTCGGCGAGGACATCATTTACGATGCGGATACCCAGACCTACACGGTCGGAGGTGGCGGCTCCCAGGTCGGGTTCGGCTATTCGTTCGGACCGGCCAATCGTGTTCCGACCCAGGACAAGGGGGACCTGCGCGCCTACGGCGCTGCGCTGCCGACCGTCGACGGAAAGGTGCAATATTCGATCGGTGTGTTCGACGGCGAGACCGACGGCATCGAACTGACCTACGCCAGCTTCATGCGCGTTCTTGGCACTCGAACCGACACGACCGGCAAAGTCATGGCCGAAGGAGTGGATTATATCGGCTTCGGCATCTCCACGCCGGCCGATCAACTGCCACGGAGCGGCAGCGCCACCTATTCCGGTCGCCTGTTCGGCGATATCCATAACGATACGAAGCTGATTGCATCGTTGATCGGCACATCCGATCTCTCCGTGAACTTCGGGACGGGCACGCTGACCGCCGCCCTGTTCCCCCTTCGAGTGGAGGCAGGCGGCGCTTCGAGCGCACTGGGACGGTATGACTTCAGCGGCTCCATCGACGCCTACGCGTCCGCGTTCAGCGGAGCGTGGAGTGGCGGCAAGGGAACCCTGATCGGGCGCTTCTACGGCGACTCGGCACAGGAATATGGTGCGGTGTTCAACATCCAGGACCCCGCAGTCGGCAAGATGACGGGCATCAGCGTCGGCAAGCGCAAATAGGAGCGGCGGGGCGGCGGCAAGCTCGGAAGCGCCGAGAAGGTCGTGGCGCTGAGGTCCGCTTTCCACCGATCGGGGACATCGGCCGCCGGACCAGGGGAATAGCGGCCGGACGCTTCGCTCAGCCCTCCCGCCCCAGCGGGAGAGGGAACTCAACTCACCCCGTCGGGTGGAAAAAGTCGTAGATGGAACGCGCCATCGCCTTCGAGATGCCGGGGGCTTTCTCCAGATCTTCCAGCGCGGCGCCCTTTACGGCGCGGCCGGTGCCGAAGTGCATCAGGAGGGCGCGCTTGCGGCTGGGGCCGATGCCGGGGACGTCGTCGAGCGGGCTGGTGGCCATGCTCTTGGCCCGTTTCTGGCGGTGGGCGCCGATCGCGAAGCGGTGGGCTTCGTCGCGGAGGCGCTGGAGATAGAAGAGCAAGGGCGAGTTGGGCGGCAGCTGGAACTCGCGGCCGTTCGGCATGTGGAACGTCTCGCGGCCGGCATTGCGATCCGGCCCCTTCGAGATCGCGACCACCGGAACGTCGTGGATGCCGGCATCCTCCAGAGTCTCGCAGACGGCCGAGAGCTGTCCCTTGCCGCCGTCGATCAGCAAGAGATCCGGCCAATCGCCCTTTGAGCGGTCCGGATCCTCCTTTTCGAGCCGGGCGAAGCGGCGGCCGAGCACTTCGCGCATCATCGCGAAATCGTCGCCCGGCATGGTGCCCTCGCGCTTGATGTTGAACTTGCGGTAGCTGTTCTTCCGGAACCCTTCGGGGCCGGCGACGATCATCGCGCCGACCGCGTTGGTGCCCATGACGTGGCTGTTGTCGTAGACCTCGATCCGGTCGGGCGGCCCTTCCATTTCGAACAGCTCCGCCAGAGCCCGCAGATTCTGGTTCTGGGTGCTGGTCTCGGCGAGGCGGCGGTCGAGCGCCTCTTCCGCGTTGCGCTTCGCTTGCCGGATCATCTTCACATGGTCGCCGCGCTGCGGGACGCGCAGGACGACCTTGCGCTCGGCGCGCTCGCCGAACGCCTCCGCAAGCAGCTCCGCCTCCGGCAGCGGCCGATCGACGAGGATCTGCTTGGGCGGCGGTACCTCCTCGTAGAATTGGGTGAGGAAGCTCGACAGAACCTCGTCCTCGGGCACATCGCTGGTGTGCGCCGGGAAGAAGCTGCGATGGCCCCAATTCTGGCCGCCGCGGATGAAGAAGGCCTGGATGCACATCGTGCCGCCC
>NZ_DASVUE010000194.1:0-6466 GCF_036387215.1 Allosphingosinicella sp.
CAGGTAAAACAGGGATGTACTGCTAGAGGATGCTGAGGCCGCCCGTCATCGCGGCGCTTTCCATGGCGCTCGTTTCCGCCGCTCCGGCTTACGCCGAGAGCGCAGGCGGGCAGAGGCAAGGGCCGTCGCTGCCCGGCCTCACGCTTCGGGAGCGCCCGCAGACGATCGTCTCCGATCCCGCCGCCGCCCCCGCCTCTCCAGAAGCGGACATGTTCAAGGCCGCCAAGCCGGGGCTCGGCTTCTCCAGCCAGACCTATCCCCAGCAGGACGGAAGCTCGGCCGTGGCGACAGGGCTCATCGGCAGCCTGCCCGTCATTGCGGGGGTAAGCGCCGGGCTCGGCCTCTTTTCCGTCACCCACGAAAACCAGAAGGAGCCCGAGTTCCGGCGCAACTGGAGCGCCAAGAACCTCGGCCCCCGCAGCCGCCGGGTCGCAGCGGTCGGCCTCAACGTACGCTTCTAAGTTCGTTGCTTACCCGCAACTATGCTGCATAGATCGCGGCTTACGGAACTCAGGGGGAAGGAACTCGTCCACGTGAACAGGATCGCCGCCACGCTTCTAGCCGGAGTGATGTTCGCTGCCACCGCACCCGCTCTTGCCCAAGACGCACCGCCTCCCGATGACCGCAATACGCTGACGATCGGCGCCGGCGTCGGCTACGTGCCGAGCTACGAAGGTTCCGACGATTACAGGCTTATCCCGGCCGGAATCGTACGCGGCAAGGTCGGCGGGCACAGCTTCTACACGCGCGGGCTGCAGCTCTACCTCGATGCCATTCCGGAGCCCCCAGGACCGGGGTTGGACCTGGCCATCGGACCGGTGGTGGGCGTCCGCCTCAACCGCACCAGTGGCATCAAGGACGCGCGGGTAAAGGCGCTCGGCAAGCTCGACACGGCTGTTGAGGTTGGCGGCTTCGTCGGCATCGGCCAGACCGGCGTCATCACCAGCGACTATGACAATCTCTCCTTCCGCATCTCCTATGTGAAGGACATCGGCGGCGCCCACAAAAGCCACGTCATCACACCCGCGATCGAGTATGGAACGCCGCTCAGCCGCACCGCCTATGTCGGCATCGGCCTTTCCGCCGACATCGTCGGCGACGGCTATGCCGATTATTATTACGACGTGACCCAGGCCGGTTCGCTTGCCTCGGGCCTTGCCCGCTACGACGCTGACGGCGGCTTCAAGAGCTGGACCCTCAGCCTCGGCGGGGCGCATTCGTTGACCGGCGATCTCCTGAGCGGACTCGGCCTGTTCGCGGTCGGCGCCTACACACGCCTCCGCGGAGATTTCGCCGAAAGTCCGATCGTCTCTACAGCCGGCAGCAGGAACCAGTGGTTTGGGGCGCTAGGCCTATCTTACACCTTCTAACCGGCCGCCGTTCGCGCTAAGAACAGGGGGTGAACGAGGCGCCCGTCCGCAAGATCATCCACGTCGACATGGACGCCTTCTATGCGTCCGTCGAACAACGGGACGATCCTCAGCTTCGCGGCAAGCCTCTCGCGGTCGGCGGAATGCATCGCGGCGTGGTTGCGGCGGCGAGCTATGAGGCGCGGAAGTTCGGCGTGCGATCGGCTATGCCTTCCGTCACTGCCAAGCGCTGCTGCCCCAACCTCATCTTCGTGAAGCCGCGATTCGATGCCTATCGCGAGGTGTCGAACCAGATCCGGGCTATCTTCCACGATTATACGCCGCACGTCGAACCGCTTAGCCTCGATGAGGCGTACCTGGATGTGACGGAGGACCTGAAGGGGATCGGCATCGCCACCAAGATCGCGGAAGAGATACGCGCTCGGATACGCGCTGAAACCGGCCTCACCGCCTCGGCCGGCGTTTCCTACAACAAGTTCCTCGCCAAGCTTGCGAGCGACCAGAACAAGCCGGACGGCCTCTGCGTCGTGACGCCGGCGAAGGGCGAGGCGTTCGTGGCGAAGTTGCCGGTGAAGCGCTTCCATGGCGTAGGCCCAAAAACCGCCGAGAAGATGGCGGCGCTAGGCATCGAAACCGGGGCCGACCTGCGCGAGAAGAGCCTCGAATGGCTTGCCCGGCATTTCGGCAGCTCCGGGCCATATTATCACGATCTCGCCCGCGGCATCTGCCACCGGCAGGTGAAGGCGGACCGGCCGTACAAGTCGGTGAGCGCCGAGGACACGTTCTTCGAGGATCTGCGCGACAGCGCCGATCTCCTCGGCGAGCTCGACCGGATCGGGCGGCACGTCTGGCAGCGGATCGAGAAGAAGGGGCTGGCCGGCCGAACGGTGAACCTCAAGGTCAAATATCAGGATTTCCGGATCGTCACCCGCGCCCGATCGCTGGATCGTCCGGTCAGCGGGTGCGACGAATTCCTGGAGATTGGAACGGGCCTGCTTCGAAGCCTGCTGCCGCCGCCGAAGGGCATCCGGCTCCTTGGGCTGGGCCTCTCGAACCTCGGCACCGAAAGTGAAGCTCCGGTTCCCATCCCGCTCCCGCTGCCGCTCTAGAGCATCACGACGTCGCGGGCGCGGACGACGATCACGTCTTGCTCGAACCTTTCCTCCAGCCGCTTCCGGAACGCGCTCCACCAGCCGCGGTCCAGTTGTTCGGCCATGACTTCGAAGATGACGATGTCGTCGCGAGTGACCTCGCCTTCATCCTCCCACAGCCCCTCGGCCGGGCTGCGGGTGAAGGCGGTGAGGCCGCCGAACCGCTCGACCAGCTCGCGCCGCACCTCACCGAACATCGCCGCTGCGAAGGCCTGCCCGCCTTCCCCGTGGAGCGGGAGGAATATCTCGATCACGTACATCCGGTCTGAACGCCTGCGCGGCTGCGGGGTTCTCCCCGCCGCCCGCCGCCGCTACCAAGGCGCCATGTGCAACGAAGTGCGCCGCCGCGTCGCCCTCGGCCAGATACGCGACGATTTCAGCCAGATCCGGATCCCGCTGCGTTTTCCGGAGGGGCTGCCGAACCTCGCTCCGCTGGAAAGCATCCGCATCACTGATCAGAACGCCATCGTGCGCTCGGGCGCCGAGGGGGCCGAACTGGTCGTCCGCCGCTGGAGCTGGCCCGGCGCGGGCGGCAAGCCGGTCTACAATTATCGCTCGGAGGGGCGCGAGTTTACGAGCGGGCGGTGCATCATCGTCGTGGACGGCTTCTATGAATTCACCAAGCACAGCGACCAGAAAAGCAAGCGCAAGCACAAGTGGCTGTTCACGCTCAAAGGGAGCGACTGGTTCGGCATCGCCGGGCTGGTGCGGAACGATGAGAAGGTCGGCGAGGCGTTCACGATGTTGACGACGGAGCCGGGCCCGGACGTCGCCCCCTATCACAGCCGTCAGGTCGCGGTCCTGCCGCAGGCCGAGTTCGGCCGCTGGCTCGATCCCGCGGTTCCGGCGCGGGAGGTGCTGCAGCCCCTTCCTGCGGGGCGGCTCGAGGTCGAGCAAATCTGCTGAGGCTTCAGCCGAGCCGCTCCGCCTTCACCGAGGCTTCCGCATTCGCATAAGCCTCCTGGCGGGCGACGCTCCAGTAGCGGAGCTCCTCGAGCGGGATGCGCTGGCCGGTGACGGCGCAGACGACATGGTCGCCCGGCGAGAGCATCCGGAACGTGCCCGCCACATAATGGAGTCGGGCAGTGCGGCCTTGGTTCGACATCAGCATCGGCGTTCGGCCCTGTCAGAGGAGCTTGGGTTGTTCGGGCTTCACGTAGGCTTCGCGGCGCGGCCGCTCAACCCCGTCGCCGATGCTCGCATCCACCTTGCCGTCCCCGAACACCAGGCGAAGCTTGCCGGCCGCGCGTGCCGCCTCGGCCGAGATGAGCGTGTGCCCGTCCCGATCCTCGATACGGGCATAGCCCTTGGCGAGCGGCCGGTCCGGATGCGCCTGCGCGGCGATCCGCCAGAGGCTGTCGAGCGTGCGGCGCCCCTCCTCGATCCGCCGCCGGACCAGCGCAGGATCGAGCCGTACCGCCCCCAGCCGCTCGCGGCCGCGCCGGAGATTGGCCGCGAGGAGCGAGGGCCGAAGCGCGCCGGCGGCCTGACCGAGATCGGCGCGGGCATGGCTGAGCTGCGCCGACAGGCCGCGGGGAAGCCGCTCGGAAAGCTCGTCCAGCCGCTGCCGCTGCGGCGCCAGCAGCGCGTCCGGCTCCGGAAAGCGGCGAAGGCTGTTTTCGAGCTGCTCGCCCGCCCTCTCCACCGCCCGCCCGGCGCAACGCGAGGCGCGGAGCCCGGCTTCGCGGATCTGCGCGAGAAGCTCGGCCCGCACCGGGACGGCGATCTCGGCAGCGGCCGTCGGTGTCGGCGCGCGAACGTCGGCGGCGAAGTCGCAGAGCGTGGTGTCGGTCTCGTGCCCCACAGCCGAGATCGTCGGGATGGCGGAACCGGCGACGGCGCGCACCACCTCCTCCTCGTTGAAGGCCCAGAGATCCTCGATCGAGCCGCCGCCGCGGGCGACGATCACCAGGTCCGGCTTCTCGGCCATCGCATTGAAGCCGCGCACCGCCGCCGCCACCTGCGCCGCCGCGCCTTCGCCCTGCACTGCCACCGGCCAGACGATCACATGGCTCGGGCAGCGGTCCGCGAGGCGGTGAAGGATGTCGCGGATCACAGCGCCGGTCGGCGACGTCACGACGCCGATGGTCCGCGGCAGGAAGCGGAGCGGCTTCTTCCGCTCCGGATCGAACAGCCCTTCGGCGGCAAGCGCACGCCGGCGCTTGTCGAGCAAAGCCATCAGCGCGCCCTGCCCGGCAAGCTCGAGCCGATCGACGACGATCTGATATTTGGATCGGCCGGGATAGGTGGTGAGCTTGCCCGTCGCCACCACTTCGATGCCGTCTTCGGGCCGGAAGCGCAGCATCTGCGCGCAGCCTTTCCAGATCACCGCGTCGATGCAGGCCTTGTCGTCCTTCATCGTGAAATAGCAGTGGCCGGAGGCGTGGCGCTTGAAGCCGGAGATCTCGCCCCGGAGGCGCACGAGCCCGAACGCGTCCTCCACCGTCCGCTTCAGCCGCGTCGAGAGTTCCGACACGGACATTGCCGGCGCGTTGTCGCCCGGCGTCTCGGTTGCTAACAGCCCGTCTGGTGCTGGAGGGAAGGCGTTCATGAATGTCCTGCTGATCGGCTCGGGCGGGCGCGAGCATGCTCTGGCCTGGAAGCTGGCGCAATCGCCGAAGCTCGGCAAGCTGTTCGCGATGCCGGGCAATCCGGGCATCGCGGAGCACGCCCAGCTCGTCGACATCAATGCCGCCGATCATCGCGCGACGATCGATTTCTGTCTCAAGAATTCGATCGAGCTGATCGTGATCGGGCCGGAAGCGCCGCTGGTGGACGGCCTTGCCGACAATCTCCGGACGATGGGCTTTTGCGTGTTCGGCCCGAACAAAATTCCGGCGCAGCTCGAAGGGTCGAAAGGCTTCACCAAGGAGCTTTGCGCCAGATACGGCATCCCAACGGCGCGATTCTCCCTCGCTTCCGACCGTCTGGCGGCGGAGGCGGCGCTCGAGGATTTCAAGCTTCCTGTCGTGATCAAGGCGGACGGGCTCGCTGCGGGCAAGGGCGTGGTCATCGCGGAGACGCCGGAGGACGTTGAAGCCGCCCTCGATGCGATGTTCGGCGGCGGCTTCGGGGCAGCGGGTTCCTCGGTCGTGATCGAGGAGTTCATGACGGGCGAGGAAGCGAGCTTCTTCGCGCTCACCGACGGGGAGACGGTCGTCCCGTTCGGAAGCGCGCAGGACCATAAACGCGTCGGCGACGGCGATACGGGCCCCAATACCGGCGGGATGGGCGCCTACAGCCCCGCCTCGGTGCTGACGCCGGCGCTCGAGCAGCGCGCGATGGACGAGATCGTCCGGCCGACGGTGAAGGCGCTGGCGGAGCGGGGAACGCCGTATTCGGGCGTGCTCTACGCCGGGCTGATGCTGACCGCGGAGGGGCCGAAGCTCGTCGAGTACAACGCCCGTTTCGGCGATCCCGAATGCCAGGTGCTGATGATGCGCCTCAAAAGCGATCTCCTCGGGCTGATGTGCGCCGTCGCCAAGGGTAAGCTCGCGGACGAGGAGCCGCCCGAATTTTCCTCCGAGGCGGCGCTCACCATCGTGATGGCGGCGAACGGCTATCCCGCCACGCCCGAAAAGGGAGGCCCGATCTCAGGGATCGCCGCTGCGGAAGCGGACGGCGCCAAAGTCTTCCAGGCCGGCACCGCGGCGGCGGCGGGCAAGCTGGTGGCTAGTGGCGGCCGGGTCCTGAACGTCACCGCCACCGGCGCCAGCGTGGGGGAGGCGCGCAATCTTGCCTACGAAGCCGCGGGCCGGATCGACTTCCCGGCCGGCTTCTATCGACGGGACATCGGCTGGCGCGAGCTGGAGCGAGGCCGATGAGGCTTGCCGGAGCGCCGCCGCATATGGATAAGCTCAGCGTCCGCCCCCGCTCCGGAAGGCCTTGATATGTCTCCTGCGCTCAAATTCCTGGTCGGCCTCGCCGCCGTTTTGCTGATGGGGT
>NZ_DASVUE010000195.1:0-2168 GCF_036387215.1 Allosphingosinicella sp.
CTATCCGCTGATCAACCAGATGAACCCGTCGGCGGACGTGCTCGCGCTCGCCTCCACCGAGGTCGACATCTCGCAGATCCAGCCCGGCCAGGCGATCAAGACGATCTGGCGCAAGCAGCCGGTCTTCATCCGCAACCTGACCCCGGCCGAGATCAAGCAGGCCAACGCCGTTCCGATCGGCGACCTTCGCGATCCGCAGACGCTCGCGGAGCGCACCCGCGACGGCAAGGCCAACTGGCTGATCACGATGGGCGTCTGCACCCATCTCGGCTGCGTGCCGCTCGGTACTGCAAATGGCGAGAATCGCGGCGAATATGGCGGCTATTTCTGCCCCTGCCACGGCTCGCACTACGATACCGCCGCCCGGATCCGCAAAGGCCCGGCGCCCAAGAATCTCGAAGTGCCGGAATATACGTTCGTTTCCGACACCGTCGTCCGCATCGGCTGAGGTAGACCAAGATGGCCTTTTCCTGGGCACAGCAATATGAACCCAAGCACCCGTTCATGCGGTGGATCGACACCCGGCTTCCGCTGCCGAGGCTCGTGTTCAACGCGGTCGGCGGCGGCTATCCGGTGCCGCGCAACCTCAACCATTTCTGGAATTTCGGAGTCCTTGCCGGCGTCGCGCTGACGATCCAGATCGTCACCGGCATCATCCTTGCGATGCATTATGCGCCGGCAGGCGACCTCGCGTTCAACTCGGTCGAGCACATCATGCGCGACGTGAACCAGGGCTGGCTCCTCCGCTACGCCCACGCGAACGGCGCGAGCTTCTTCTTCATCGTCACCTACATCCACATCTTCCGAGGGCTTTATTACGGCTCCTACAAGGCGCCGCGTGAGATGGTGTGGCTATTGGGCCTCGTCATCTTCCTGCTGATGATGGCGACCGCGTTCATGGGCTATGTGCTTCCCTGGGGGCAGATGAGCTTCTGGGGCGCCAAGGTGATCACCGGCCTGTTCGGTGCGATCCCGCTCGTGGGCGAGACGATCCAGACCTGGCTGCTGGGCGGCTTCGCGCCCGACCAGGCGGCGCTCAATCGCTTCTTCTCGCTCCACTATCTGCTGCCGTTCGTGATTGCGGGGGTGATCATCCTCCACATCTGGGCGCTTCACATTCCGGGTTCGGGCAACCCCACCGGCGTCGACGTCAAGACGCCGCAGGATACGATCCCCTTCCACCCCTATTACACGGCAAAGGACGGCTTCGGGCTCGGCCTGTTCCTGATCGCCTTCTGCGCGGTCACCTTCTTCGCGCCGAACTATCTCGGCCACGCCGACAATTACATTCCCGCCAATCCGCTGGCGACGCCCGCGCACATCGTTCCGGAATGGTATTTCTGGCCCTTCTACGCGATCCTCCGCGCCTTCACGGTCGACTTCATCCTGCCCGCCAAGCTCTGGGGCGTGCTGGCGATGTTCGCCTCGATCCTGCTGCTCTTCTTCCTGCCCTGGCTCGATACCTCGCCGGTGCGTTCGGGGAGCTACAGGCCGCGCTTCAAGCAGTTCTTCTGGATCCTCGTCGTCGACGTGCTGATCCTCGGCTATTGCGGCGGCGCTCCGGCCGAAGAGCCCTACGTGATGATCAGCCAGGTGGCGACCATCTACTATTTCGCGCACTTCCTCATCATCCTCCCGCTGCTCGCCAAGACCGAGCGGACGCTGCCGCTGCCGACCTCGATCGCGGCATCGGTGCTGCACGGGGAGAAGGCGGAATCCGCGCCCTATGGAACCCCGCCCCGCGAAGGCGGCCATGCGGTTCCGGCTGAATAAGGGGATTTGAAGTGCTGGTTCGTCTGATTGGCGCCCTTGTCGGCCTCGGCTTCATCCTCGTCCTCGTGATCTCCGTGATCACCGGCGCGAGCGGCTTCATCAACGAGCCGCCGGTGGAGGGCGTCGAGCACAAGTTCCACCTGGAGGCGAAGCACGTCTCGTTCCCGTCGGACGGGCCGCTCGGCCATTTCGACCGGGCGCAGCTGCAGCGCGGCTTCCAGGTCTACAAGGAGGTCTGCGCGGCCTGCCACGGCCTCAACCGCGTCGCGTTCCGCAACCTGGCGGACCTCGGCTACGAAGAGCCGGAGATCAAGGCGATCGCGCAGCAATGGGCGATCGAGGTTCCGGACATCAACCCGGCGACCGGCGAGCCGACGACGCGCAAGGCGCTCCCG
>NZ_DASVUE010000196.1:0-8424 GCF_036387215.1 Allosphingosinicella sp.
TCCGCAGCCATCGGCTGAGCCTGTCGAAGCCGCGTCTCGAAGGACCTCACCCTCAGGCCCCCTTCTCCCCCCTGCATCGTGAAACCGCGCATGCGCCGCCGCCAGCGCCGCGTCCCACCTTTGCGCGAAGCCGGGATGGACCGAGCGCCGGTGCTGGATCGTGGAATATTTCACCCCCACCTCCCGCGCCGAGAGCCGCACATTGCCCGTCCGGAACAGGCATTCGAGAAAACAGGCGTTCTGAACCACCTGCGCGCGGGTGAAGGGACGAGGCATGGGTCAAGCCGCCCCGAGCAGGGAACCAATCAAAGTAGTACTTTGATGGGAACCCAGCAGCGAGCAGGCGCGTAGCGCCTCGCGAGTAGCGAGCGGAGCCGGCGCAGACCGGCCGGCGGGGCAGACCGTCCTTAGACGGGCTGAACCCGTTCGACGTCCCGGCGCGGCTTTGCCGCGCCCCGGATCCTGAAACTGACTTGCCATTATAGCGACTCCGGAAGCTGCGTTCCCGGTATGTTCTCAAGCAAAATCCTATTATGCAAGCAATCAATGAGCAGCGATGCGGGCGCGGGAGCGGCGCGCAAGCAGCGATACCAGACGGCGCGTGGAGTTTATCCTGGGCATTGCCGAAGGGTCGCGCCTCTTCCCCGCACCTTCACGAACGACTCAATCGATGCGCTAGGCGAACACCGCCCCTGATGTCGCTGCGCTCATGAACAGGCTGATCCCGAGCAGGGCGCCCAGGCAGGGGGTAACGATACGAAAGAGTGCGGGCATGTAAGTATCTCCCAAGCTGCCGACGCGCCCGTCTGGTCCCCCTTCGGGACCAGGCGCCCCTGCTCTTCGACCAACCTGCACCGGCACGCTGCGAGAAGGGCACGGACACGACCAAAGCGGCCTAAGCTGCGGCGATCGAGGATGCTTCCGATGCGCCTGATCGCGATGACGTAGGTGTGGAATGTCTGCTTAGCGTCAGCAACAGACGTTCAGGGCTAGATATGCTTACTCGAAAGCTGACTTCGCGTTCACACTACGGAGCCACCGCCTTGGCGCCCGGCCGGCGAGGATCGTCGCCGCCAAGGAAGAGGCCGTTCTGGATCATGATCGATTGGGCGCTTCCCATCGTCTCATCCGAGGTGATCCGGTGCCCCCTGGCTTTCAAGGCGACTACCGTATCCGGGTTGAAATTGGGCTCGACCCTGAGGCTGTCAGTGGTTCCCTGGTAGATGCGCGGCTGGTGCGTCGCCTCGTCGACGTTGAGGCCGAAGTCGATCGTATTGACGATGAGCTGAAGCACGGTGTCGATGATCGTACTTCCGCCCGGAGTGCCGGTGATGAGCCAGGGCCTGCCCTCCTTGAAGACGATCGTCGGCATCATCGTCGAAAGCATCCGCTTCCCCGGCGCCATCGCGTTGAGCGGCATCGGACGCCCCTGCTTCCGCGCTTCCAGCGCCTCTTCATGGCTGAAATTGTTCATCTGATTGTTGAGGAGGATACCGGTGCCCTCGATCATCACGCCCGATCCGAAATCGGCGCCGAGCGTATAGGTTGTGCTGACCGCGTTCCCCTCCGCATCGGCGACGGAGAAATGGGTGGTCTCCTTGCTCTCGAAGCGGAACGGGTCGCCCGCCCCCATCTCCTTCGCCGGACGCGCTTTATCGGCGGAGATCAGCTTCGCGCGTTCCGCCGCATATCCCTTCGAGATGAATCCGCGAACGGGCGCCCGCACGAAATCCGTATCGCCGAGCGCGCGATAGCGATCGGCGTAACCGAGCTTCATCGTCTCGGCCATGATGTGCAAGGCGGCCGCCGATCCCGCGCCCAGCGGCTTCAGATCGAAATGCTCGAGAATGTTAAGCATGTTGATCAAGGTGGCCCCGCCCGCGCTTGCCGGCGGCGTCGAATAGACCGTGTAGCCGCGGTAGGTTCCGACCAGCGGCTCGCGCTCGACTGCCCGGTAAGCGGCAAGATCGGCCATGGTGATGAGGCCGCCCCGACGAGCCATGTCGGCGGCGAAGCGCCTGGCGATCTCGCCCTTGTAAAAGGCGTCCGCGCCGTCCTTCTGGATCCGGGTGAGGGTCCAGGCGAGCGCCGGCTGCTTCAGCGTCTCACCGGCCGCGTAGAGGCTGCCGTCCTTCTTGTAGAAGGTCGCCTTGGCCGCTTCGCTGCTTGAAAGCCGCTCCTTCCCCCAGCTGAAGACGAACGCCTCGTCGTGCGACAGCACGACGCCCCTGGCGGCAAGGTCGATCGCCGGCTGCACCACCTTCGCCCAATCCAGGCGGCCATATTTCCGGTGCGCCATGTAGAGGCCTGCAACCGTGCCCGGAACGGCCGGAGCCAGATAGCCGCGGCCGGCATGGTCCGCCTCTTTCCCCTTTGCATCGACGAACCGCTCCAGCGTCGCGGCCTTGGGCGCAACGCCGCGGAAGTCGATGACGTGCACCTTTCGCGCCTTTGCATCGTAGAGCGTCATGAAGCCGTCGCCGCCGATGTTGCCCGCGCGTGGGAGCGTCACTGCAAGCGCGAATGCGACGGCAACCGCCGCATCGACCGCATTGCCGCCACGCTTCAATATGTCGGCGCCGATGCGGCTGGCGGTCTCGTTCTGCGAGACCACCATGCCCCTGGCGCCGACCGTCGGGGAATGGATGCTCGGATATTCGAGGAGCTGGCGCTGCTGGGCGGCTGCCGGTGCAAGGCCAATACAAAGCGCGGCAACGAGGCCGGACACGCGCCGCAAAGGCCCGAATGCCCCTCCCCGCCTACTGAATTCCATCCTAACGCCCACTCCTAGAATTTCTTCGAAAGCTCGAAGTAGCCGAAGCGGCCGATGGCGTTGTGAAGCGATCCGAGGAAGCCGAAGTTGGACGAGTAAAGCGGCGGATCCTTGTCGAAGATGTTGCGCGCCCCGACGCGGAAGCGGGTGCCGCCGAGCAGGCCCTCGTCACGGAAATTGTACTCCGCATAGGCATTCACGGTCGTCCAGCTGTCGACCTGGAACTGCTCGCCGTTGACCGGCGTAGGTCCGGTGTCTTCCACCGAGCTCACGTAATTGACGAGCACGCCTGCCCGGACGGGGCCGGAGCGCCACGTGAGATTTGCGGTTGCACGCCAGCGGGGGTTTCCATTCTGCCGCAATAGGCTGTTTGCGCCGGCAATGTTGATGCCCGGGCCAAGCAAGCCGGCGGCATTCGCCGCGATCAGCTCCGCCTGGACATCGGATGGCTGCTGTTGGAAGCTCAGCAGGTGCGCCCCGGCAAGCTGGATGTTGAACGTGCCCAGCGGAGTGTCGGGAAGCCGGTAGCTGAGCTCCAGATCGATGCCGCGGATCTTGCGGGGCTGAAGGTTGAAATAATTGTCCTGAACGAAATCGAGTTGCCCCACCGTCTGGCCGGTCGCCGGCGGAAGCCGGACGACGTTCGGATTGCTCGATCCGCTCCGGCGCAGAAGAAGGTCGTAAAGGATCTGGTTCTGCGCGCCCTGAATGCCGATAACCCCGCGCTGCTTGATCTCCCAATAGTCCGCGGTGATGACGAGCCGAGGCACGCGCGGCGGCTGCAATACGATGCCCGCGGAAATGTTCGTCGATTCCTCCGGACGCAGGTTCTTGTTCCCCGACCGCACTTCGAGCGTGCTCACTCCCGAACATGGAGCATTGAGGTTGGTGATGCGGCAGAAGCCGAAGTCGGTCCGGGTATTCGAAACTTGGGTGCCGGCACTGTAGAATTGCGGGAGGTTCGGAGCGCGGAAGCTCTCCGACCAGGAACCACGAAGACGCAGACCCTCGAACAGGTCCCAGCTCGCCGCCACCTTCGGCTTCAGAACGTTGCCGAAATCGGAATAATGCTCGTCGCGGACGGCGAGCTGGAGGTCGATCGAGCGCATCAGCGGCAGGTTCATCTCGGGCGAGACGATCGGAACCGCAAATTCCAAGAAGGCCGACGCGATCGTCCGCTTCGCCTTCACGTCCGGGGCCGGGCTCGCGCCAAGGATGTCGGTCCCGAACACTCGCTTCGTGACGCTGTCCGTATAGGTGATCGTTCCGTCGAGGCGCGGATCCCTGTCGTCCTCATAGGTTTCGCGCCGCACTTCCACGCCCGCCGCAAAACCGACATCCCCGCCGGGCAGCGAGAACAGGCGCGGGTTCGAAAGCTTCAGATCGGCCGTAGCAAGCGAGGTCTTGCTGATGCGGTGCACCTCGACGAGGAACGACTGAATCGTCGCCGCATCGCTCGGAGTCGCATCGCCAAGGGAGAAGTTCGGCTGCGATCCGCCGTTGAACGGATTGTATGCGTCGGGCGTCGATTTCGCGAGCGCTTGCTGGAATAAGGTGTTGCTGACGGCATTATGGGTATTGTCGTCGGTCCGCGCCCAGGAATAGCTCACCGCCGATTCCCAGTCGAAGTCGCCGAAGCCGCCCCTGAAGCCGCCCAGCAGCCGCACCATGTCGTCGGTGACGGTGAACGTCCGCGGCCCGGTATCAACGGGCCGGTAGTTCACGATCGTCAGCGGGAGGCCCGCCGCAGGGACGTTCACCAGGTTCGGGAGGCGATTGGGGTTTGGCGCTCCGTTGATCGTCGTTGCGCCGAACGGATTATAGTAGTTGGTTGCCGGAACGGTGATCTGTGCGCTCGAGAGCGGCGCCGACTGCTCGCGCTGCCCGTCCAGCTCGGCGCGGTAATATCCGGCCTCGCCGAAGAATTCGATGCTTCCGAAATCGTGGCTAAAAGTGCCGAACAGATTGTAGCGGTCGAGCCCGCCGCGAATCGTCCGATCCGGGTTCTCGTCGTAGCGCAGAACGCGCGAGCTGGCGCCGGTGATGCCGCCGGACCGCAGGCAGAGATTGCCGTTATAGACGGTGCTCGAGCATCCCGCCGCGGTGTTGGACGTCGGCTCGACATGGAACGTGCCGGACGTCGTCAGCGCGACCGTTCCCTGCCGAACGGCGATCGTCGACGGGAACACCGTGAAAGCCCCGAAAGGCGAGGAGGTCGAACGGTTGTCGAATGCCGTATCGCCCTCAAAGGGGGTGCCGACGGTGCGCGGACGATGATCCTCGCTCGCCGTATAGTCGCGTTCGCTCGCAAATAAGGGCGTCCGGTGCGTGTAGCTTCCGAACAGCATGACCCGGGTGTCGCCGCCGAACTTCGTGCCCGCCTTGAATCCAAAGGTGGATTCGTCGGTACCGTCCGCAAAACCGTAGCGCGCATCGAGCCGAAGCCCGTCGAACCTGTTGTCGAGCACGATGTTGACCACGCCCGCCACGGCATCGGATCCGTAAATGGCTCCGGCGCCGTCCCTCAGCACCTCGACGCGCCGCGTCGCGCCGAGCGGGATGGCGTTCGTGTTGACGGTCTGGACGGGAACGAAATTCTCGGTCTGCGTACCTGGAGTCGGGATCATCCGCCGGCCGTTGAGGAGAGTCAGAGTGTTGCCGGTGCCAAGGCTGCGCAAGTTGATCGAGGCATTATCGCCTCGCGCATCGTTGAGATTGCCGGTGGTCCGCGCCTCCTGGAACTGTACATCACCCGCCTGAGGGATTGAGCGGAACAGATCGTCGCCCGAGACCGAGCCGGTCGCCGCGATGCGATCTTCGCCGACAACCGTGACGGGCAGGGCGCCGGTCGGCTCGGCACCTTTGATTTGGGTTCCGACCACCACGATCTCCTGCTCCTGCGCCGCGTCTTCCCCCTGCTGCGCGTTCTCACCGGCCTCGGCGTTCCTGATCTGCTCCTGAGTGGTGGAAGGCGCCCCGGTCTGCGTCGTCACCGGCGGCGTCTGGGCCTGCGCAAGGGCACTCGCCGAGAGAGAAATCCCGCACATGAGGATGCTGGTGTTGAGTACCTTTGACATGAGCCCCCTAAATCCGCTGGTCTGCTTGCTGGCCAAGACGCGCAACTGGATGATTGCACCGGCACTCCGGCGCCGCAAGATGAGAACCGCACACGAGAGACTGATACGTCAGTGCAATTAACGAGCGTCGGCTACGGCCGGCGTAATCGTCTGAGCGTCTGCTATCCTACCGTGTCGGTCCAGAAGCAGACCGCTCGAAAGCGGCCAATCTCGGACTTCCAATCCCGGCCCCTTTGCGCTAAGGGCGCCGCTTCCAGCGCTACAGCATTGGAAATTTGCGGGAGGCAGGGCTCGGCTCCGCCGTCTGGACCGCTAAACTTGAACCGATCGGAACGGGAGCTCGGCCGATGGCCTACCGCCCCCAGTCCGGCGATCTACAGAGTGAGAGACAATGGCTAAGAAGATTACGGGCTATATCAAGCTCCAGGTGCCCGCGGGCGCCGCCAATCCGTCGCCGCCGATCGGTCCGGCCCTCGGCCAGCGCGGCGTCAACATCATGGAATTCTGCAAGGCGTTCAATGCGTCCACCGGCGATGTCGAGAAGGGCATGCCGATCCCGACCGTGATCACCGTCTATGCGGATCGTTCGTTCTCGTTCGAGACGAAGACTCCGCCCGCCTCGTTCCTGATCAAGAAGGCCGCGAACCTGAAGTCGGGCTCGAAGGAGCCGGGCAAGGTGTCCGCGGGACGCATCAAGCGCTCGGCGCTGCGCGACATCGCCGAGACGAAGATGAAGGATCTGAACGCGAACGATCTCGACGCCGCGACGAAGATCATCGAAGGCTCCGCCCGCGCGATGGGCCTCGAAGTGGTGGAGGGCTAAAGGACATGGCGAAGCTTACGAAGAAGCAGAAGGCGCAGGCCGCCACCGTCGACCGCGAGAGGCTCTACGGAGTCGATGAAGCGATCGCGCTCGCCAAGGGCAACGCGACGTCCAAGTTCGACGAGACGATCGAGCTCGCGCTCAACCTCGGCGTCGATCCCCGCCACGCCGACCAGATGGTCCGCGGCGTCGTCACCCTCCCCGCCGGCACCGGCAAAGACGTCCGAGTCGCAGTGTTCGCGCGCGGCGGCAAGGCCGAGGAAGCGACCGCGGCGGGCGCCGACGTGGTCGGAGCCGAGGACCTGATGGAGACGATCCAGGCCGGCAACATCGACTTCGACCGCGTGATCGCGACGCCCGACATGATGGGCATCGTCGGCCGTTTGGGTAAGGTGCTCGGCCCCAAGGGCCTGATGCCGAACCCGAAGCTCGGCACCGTTACTCCGAACGTCACCGAAGCCGTCAAGGCGGCCAAGGGCGGCCAGGTCGAGTTCCGCGTCGAAAAGGCCGGGATCATCCACTCCGGCATCGGCAAGGCGAGCTTCTCGAACGAAGATCTGCGCCGCAACTTCGACGCGTTCGTTGACGCGATCGTCCGTGCCAAGCCGGCCGGCGCCAAGGGCAAGTACGTCAAGAAGGTCGCTCTGAGCTCCACCATGGGCCCGGGCGTGAAGGTCGACGTGGCGGAAGTCGCGGCGGCCTGAGCCTCGGCGTCCACTGCGAATGAACAAGGGCCGGGGCGAAAGCTCCGGCCCTTTTCTTATGTGCTGCGAAGTTATCGCCCGGGTGTCAGTGCCCATGCGGTGACGGTGCGAAGCGCCTTGAGGCCGGCGTCGACGCCGAGCCTCGGCCGGTGCGCGAGGCCGTGCATTCGCGCCGCCCATTCCGGCAGCAGGCCAACGCCGCCGTTCATGACGAGCTTACGGACCGGCTCCTGCACCAGGCTCGGCGCGGGCTGGCGGAGCAGCGCTTCGGCCACGGCGCGGGTGCGCTCGTCGGAGCGCAGCTGCGGGCGCATGCGGCGGAGATAGTCCTCAACCGCTTGCTGGCTCGTCGGCACGTCAGTGGCGCCGAGCTCCCGCGCAACGATGGCCGTCTCGGCGAAATAACGGTCGCAGTCCGCCAGCGAGAGGTGCTGGCCGTAGCGGAGGTAGGATAGAAGGAAGCTCCGGCTCCCCGCCACGTGCACCCATGTCAGCAATTCGGGATCGTTCGCCGAATAGGCGCTCCCGTCGGGGAGGACTCCGCTCACCCGGTCGTGGATCGCCCGCATGCGCGCGATCAACTCCAGCGCCTGCGCGCGCGAGCCGAAGGTGGTGCCGGAGAGGAAGTAGGCGGTCCGCTTCAGTCGGCCGGCCATGTCCCGGCGGAAGTCGCTATGGTCCCAAACGCCCGCGAGCGCGCTGGGATGCAGCATCTGGAGCAGCAGCGCCGACACGCCTCCGACCAGCATCGTCGTGAAATCGCCGTGCACGCGCCAGGCGACCGAGCCGGGGCCGAAGAAGCCCTGATCCGCTCGCGGCGCAGAGGGCGCGAAGCCGGCCGACTCCCGCGAGCTCACCAGCCGATGGACTTCGCCCGCTATGGCGCGCCGGAGCGGGCGCACCGGCGGCTTATTCCTTCGCCGTTCCGGGCTCGGCCATGCCGCGATGCATCTCGGCCGAGACGCCGCCGCCAAGCACCTTGGAGCCGGCGACCTGGAGCTTGTTCATGAGGCCGTAGACGACGCTTCGCTCCCCCTTCATCATCGC
>NZ_DASVUE010000197.1:0-2835 GCF_036387215.1 Allosphingosinicella sp.
GTCGGCCGCTCCCGAGCCCGCTACCTGGCTCATGATGATCCTCGGCTTCGGCAGTGTCGGCCACGCGTTGAGGCGCAGGCAACGCTCAGCGGCTCCTTTGGCTCTGGCTTAGGCACCTCAGATGTCCGCTTCGGGCTGAAACCTGCCCCATCGGCGGCGGGCGACTTCGTTCGGCGGCTGAGCCAGGTTAGCGACAATTCCTGCAACGCTGCCGCCCGCGACTCGTTGATCACTGACGGAACCCGCTCCGATCTTCGAGGAACAAGCGGGGCGAAAGGAAAGTCGTGAAGTCACTGGCGCATCAGAGCGTGGAGGAAATGGGCGGCCGCGCAAGCGTGCTCAGCCGCCAGAAACGCGACCATGTCGAACTCGATCGGCTGCTGAACCGGCTGACAGCGGCGGCCGCGGCGGAGCAGGATTCGATCCTTCTCGAGATCTACCGGCTGGTCTTCCCGCACGCTTATGCCGAGGAAACCATCCTCTGGCCGGTCATCCGGCGTGTCTTGCCCGACGGCCACGAGCTTACGCTTCGAGTGGAGCGCGAGCATCAGGAGATCAACGAGCTCGCCACCCGGCTCGAGAGGCTGGAGCATGGTTCGGCCGAGCGCGACCGGGTGCTGGAGCGGCTGGTAGCGCTCCTCCGGGAAGATGTCCGGGACGAGGAAGACACGCTCCTGCCCGCACTGCAGATGAAGCTCGGCGAAGCGCGGCTCCGGCGTCTCGGCCTTGCCTGGGAAGCGGTCCGGGCGATCTCGCCGACGCGCCCTCACGCGATCGTCTCGCGGCGCCCGCCCGGCAATGTGCTGGCGGCGCTGCCCCTCACCCTCCTCGACCATTGCCGGGACGGCGTCGACGCGCTGAGGCACCGACGGGCGGGAGCGGCATCGCCGCCGCTCGAAGGGCTCAGCTCCACGCTCGCCCGTGCCTCGCACGCCGTGGAGCGGCTTCCGGGCCTGAGACGCGGAGAGGATCCGTCCACCAGGCGCGGAAAAGGGCGGCCGAGCTGGGCCGCCGCCGTCGTCGTGACGATCGTTGCCGCCTCGGCGGCCTTTGCACTGGCAGGGCGCAGCAGAGGAGGACGGAGCGGCAATGGCGCAATCTGAAGGCTGGTCGCTTATCGTTCACGGCGGCGCCAAGCCCTGGGATCCTGCCGAGGAGCAGGCCAACCGGGACGGGGTGGACCAGGCGGTTCGGGCAGGAGCAGCAGTGCTGGCAGCCGGCGGGAGCGCGCTCGACGCGGTCGAGACGGCCATTCGCACGCTCGAAGACCTGCCGATCTTCAACGCCGGGCGCGGTTCGGTGCCAAACCAGGCGGGAGGCATCGAGATGTGCGCCGGCCTGATGGACGGGCGCGACCTCTCCGCCGGCGCGGTCGGAGCGATCCGGGAAGTCCGCAATCCGATCGGCGTGGCCCGGCTCCTGATGGCGGAGAAGGAGGTGCTCCTCGTCGGCGAGGGCGCTACCAGGTTCGCGAAGGACAAGGGCGTCCCACTCGCGAGCCAGCAGGAATTGCTGGCGGAGGCGGAGAAGCACGCCGCCACCGAAGGGCAGCACGACACCGTCGGGGCGGTGGCGCTCGATCAGGCGGGCAATCTCGCGGCCGGAACTTCGACGGGCGGCATCAATGGACAGAAAGTCGGCCGGATCGGCGACAGCCCCCTGCCCGGCGGCGGCCTTTACGCAGACAATCATATCGGCGCCGTTTGCTTTTCCGGCGATGGGGAGACGATAACGCGCCTGGCTCTCGCCGGCAGGATCATGGCCTCGCTGGAGGACGGCGAAGACGTCGAGAAGGCGATCGCTAAGTCGGTCGCGAAGCTTCCCGGAACCGGCGGCGCCGAAGCGGACGGCGGCGGCATCGGAATCCGCAAGGACGGACAGATCGGCTGGGCCCACAACAGCCCGATGTTCGCCGTTGGTATGCTGACCAGCCGGATGAGCGGGCCGGCCGTATATCTCCACAAGAGCGAAGAGGCCGAGGGCGGCGCCCGCCGCTAGAGATCATATTCGCGCCCTCACGTTTCTGCGGCTCCCGGCGTTCGGGGGACAGGTTAACTTTTCCCGCCGAACATGGGTTAGCGAAACGCAAATTGAACAGGCGTAAGAGGAGCTATCGCTGGCCTCTCAACGGCCTTCCAGCGACTGCGAGACCATCGTGCTCCCGGCAATGGGGAACATGGTATGTCCGACCAAACGCAGTCCAAGCTCGAACCCCTGCTCCGCAAGCTTGCTTATTGGGGCAATCTCGACGCCGCCGATCGTCAGGCCGTGCTCGACCTTCCGTTCAGGACCAGGAAGCTCGAACGGCACGGGCACGTCGTCAGGGAGCGGGAGCTGACCAGCCACTCCTGCCTGATCCTTTCCGGCTTCGCCACAAGGCACAAGATCGTGGCCGGCGGCGCCCGCCAGATCCTCGCCGTGCAGATGAAGGGGGAGATGGTGGATCTCCAGAATTCGTTCCTTGGCGTTGCCGATCACAGCGTGCAGATGATCACGGAAGGCGAGATCGCCTTCATTCCACGGGAGGCCGTGAAGAAGCTCGCCTTCGACCGCCCGAAGGTCGGGATGGCGATGTGGTTCGATACGCTGGTCGACGCCTCTATCTTCAGGGAGTGGATCGCCAACGTCGGCCGCCGCGACGCTCGCACCCGCCTGGCGCACCTGCTCTGCGAGTTCTCGCTACGGCTGAAAGTGGCCGGCCTCGGCGAGGAGACCGAATACGAATTGCCGATGACCCAGGAGCAGATCGCCGACTGCACCGGCCTCACGGCCGTTCACGTCAACCGCACCCTCAAGGCCCTGGAAGCCGAACAGCTGATCACCCGGCGGAGCAGC
>NZ_DASVUE010000198.1:0-1817 GCF_036387215.1 Allosphingosinicella sp.
CCTCGTCCACAGCGCCATCGGCCACAAGGAATTCCGCTTCGTCCTCCTGACGACGGCGGTGCTCGTCATCCTGGCGGCGATCGGCTCGGTCGAATGGCTCCGGCGCCTTCAGCCCCGCCTGCCGGAGCGCGCCGCCCGCCTTGCCCCCGGCGCTCTCATCCTGCTCTGGCTCGGAGTCTCCGCCGCCTTCGCGGCCGGTCCTCGCATGCAGGCCCGCTGGACCGATTTCTCGCCCGGCTTCGAAGCGGCCATGTCGCTCCGGTCGGAGCCGAAGCTCTGCGGCGTCGCTTTGCTCGGGATGCCTTTCTGGGAAGGCGGCGGCTATACGCACCTCCACCGGCCGGTCCCGCTCTACCTCGTCGAGCCTGCCGATCTCGCCCGGACCGCGCCCGCTTACGACGCGATCATCGCGCCTGCTTCCGCTCCCGTGCCGCCCGCCTATCGCCGCCGCTCATGCCACGGCGCCGTCTGCACCTATCTCCGCCCCGGCGCCTGCCACGAGGGCGCGGCGGCGGACCTCAAGCTGGAGCGCGTGCTCCTCCGCCACGATCAATGACGGCTCAGCCGAACTTCAGCCCGAGCACGATCGCGACCACGGTCACCAGCCCGCCGATGATCTGCACCAGGTCCCACGGCACCCAGCCGACCGCATCGAGATTGGCGCGCCCGGAGCGGCGCTTGTCGCGGACCGCCGCCACCACCGCCAGCACCAACGCTGCTCCGGCGAGGAGGAAGAACATCACTTGCGTCGTCATTTCTCACCCGTCATGAGGCAGTGCGACCGGTTTCTAGGAGAAGTGTGACGATGCGCCAGCCTCTTTTTCGAGCGGCCCTTGCCGCTGCCCTGCTCTCCGCCGCCGCCTGCGCCACCTTGAGCCCGGAGGACCAGGCGCTTCAGGGCTCCTATGCCGCATTGAGCGCCGCCGTCGCCGCGCCGCACCGCACCCCGGCCAACACTGCGCGCGACCAGTATCGCCACCCGCTCGAGACCCTGAGCTTCTTCGGCGTGAGGCCGACCGACACGGTCGTCGAGATCTGGCCGGGCGGCGGCTGGTATACGGAGATCCTCGCCCCCTATCTCGCCCAGGGCGGCGGGAGGCTCTACGCGGCCGCGCCCGATTGGGGCCAAAGCGGCATCCGCAAGCTCAAGGAAGCAAGCCCGCAGCTCTACGGAAACGTGCTGACCGCCGATTTCCCCGCCTTCGACGCGAACGCAACGCGCGTTCCCAACGGCACCGCCGACGTCGTCCTCACCTTCCGCAACGTCCACAACTGGCGGATGGGCTATCGCCGCGAGGACAAGCAGGATTATTCGCCCGAAGCCTTCCGGCAGATCTACGCGATGCTGAAGCCCGGCGGCGTGCTCGGGATCGAGGATCACCGCCTGCCCGAAAGCGCTCCCGTCGAGCGCGAGCGGACGAGCGGCTATCTGAAGACGTCGACGGTCGTGCGCCTTGCCCAGCAGGCCGGCTTCCGCCTCGCCGGAAGCTCCGAGGTCAACGCCAATCCGCAGGATACCGCCGATTGGCCGAACGGCGTCTGGACCCTTCCGCCCACGCTGGCGCTCAAGGACAAGGATCGGGAGAAGTATCTGGCGATCGGCGAAAGCGACCGGATGACTCTGAAGTTCGTCAAGCCGCGGTGATTAGCCGCCGAGCTTGTCCAGCTTCTCCTGGAGCGCCGACAGCTGGGCGCGGAGCTCGGCAAGCTCGGTCTTCTGGTCCTCGCTCTCCGTCTTCGGCTTGGCACCGGCCGCGGCGGCGGTGAACATCTCCATGTTGCGCCGCGCAAGCTCCGCGAACGGCCCGCCGGTAAAG
>NZ_DASVUE010000199.1:0-21176 GCF_036387215.1 Allosphingosinicella sp.
GCGGTTGTTCCTGTTAGCCGCAGGTTCGCGTCCGAGGTGAAGCAGATGGCGCGACGGTCCACGCCCTAAAACCTTCGCAGAAACGGCCGCTTTCGTGGAAGTCCAGGCCCCGCGGCAAGGCCCCGCTTGGTTCGGAAAAAACATTCGCAATCCGGTTGAACAGACGTCCGCTTACGAGCGCTTGCGACGCCACCCTGAACGACCGCTATTGGCGCTAAGCAGCCATCAAGCCGTGGGCGCCTGAATGGCTGGTATGGGCGCTAAGCTGCCGAGAGCGGGAAGCTAGCTTCCGCCGCAGCACTCGCCGATGCGGAAAGCTGGTCTTACTTCGCCAGTTCCACCTGCTCGAACTCCAGCTCTACGGGCGTTGCGCGGCCGAAGATGGAGACTCCGCGAAGTCGAAGCGGGCAGAGACGAACGACCCGACTGGCCCCCCGGCCTCACCGTCGCCCAAGCCCTCCACGCCCTCCGCGGCTACCGCTGAAGGGGGAGGGGAGGCGCCACCGGACTGCGTGATAATAGGACCACTTTGGAGATAACTCTTCCCGCAGAAACCCGCCTACTCGATTGAAACAGCTTGGCTTTTTCACTTAGGGGAGCGGCATCTCCGAATCGGGAAGTGATCCATGAACGCACCACCGGGGCCGCTTTTCCGGCCGGAAGTGGCCGCTGCGCGGCGCGAACATGTCCATGGCGAAATCGTGCTGGCGCAGCCGCTGGGTACCAAGGTGCTGGTGCTGCTGCTCTTCGCCCTCACCGCCGCCGTGACCGCCTGGCTGACGCTCGGCCAATATACCCGCACCGAGACTGCGCGGGGTATTCTGGTCACGAGCAAGGCGTCCAGCAAGATTCTCGCCATTCGCCCCGGCCAGGTGACGGAGCTTGCCGTGCGCGAGAACGACCTCGTGCAGCCTGGCCAGCGGCTCATGGCCGTTCGGGTCGAGCAGGCGAATGATGCGGGGGAAAGCGCCATCGGAACCAGCCTGGATGCAATCGAGGCCCAGCGGGTGTTGGCGGACCAGCAGATCCGGCTCTCAGGGCTCAAGGCACGGAGCGAGCAGGCGAGGCTGGCCGCAACCCTCGCCGGTTTCGCACAGCAGCGCACGGACCTGATGGAGCAGGTGGCGCTCCAGCGCGATCTCGTCGCATCTGTCCAGCAGACCTATCAGCAGCTCCGGAGCGTCGCCGACAAGGGGTTCGTCAGCCGGATCGAGGCGGAGCGTCGCCGGCAGGAATATCTCACTGCGCGGCAACAGCTCAGCCGCCTCGAGCAGCAGCTCGGATCGATTGCGTCCGAGGAGGCCCGCGCCCGCGCCGAATTGGCCGGCCTGGCGGCGGTAAGCGGCACTGAAGTGGCCAGCGTAAAGTCGTCCAGCGAAGCTCTGGTCCAGCAGCGCGCGCGGCTGCAGGGTGAACGGTCTTACGTCATTACCGCTCCGATCGCGGGTCGTGTGACTGCGCTCCAGACCGCCGTCGGCCGCACCGTGGACGGCAGCATGCCGCTGATGGTCATCGTCCCCGAAGCATCGGAGCTCCGTGCGGACATCTACGCGCCGACCCGCGCCGTCGGCTTCGTCAAGCCGGGGCAGGAGGTGCGCCTGCTCTACGATGCCTTTCCCTATCAGAGGTTCGGCAGCTTTACCGGCCGGATTGCGGGGATTTCCCGGGTTGTGATCGATCCGCGGGAGCTCGATGCGCCGCTGAAGATCGAGGAGCCGGTCTACCGCATCAGCGTCGTGCCCTCGGAGCAGAAAATTCAGGCTTATGGCGAGACGCTTCCGCTCCAGTCCGGAATGACCCTCACCGCCAACATCATCCTCGATCGCCGGTCGTTCCTCGATTGGCTGCTCGAGCCGCTGAACGCCGTGATGCGGCGGTGAAGCCGGTCGATCTCCTTCAATTCGGCGGTACGCGCCGGACGCCCTGCATCCAGCAGACGGAAGCGGCGGAGTGCGGTCTTGCGTGCCTCGCCATGGTCGCCGGCCATCACGGCTTCGATACCGACATGCCGACGCTTCGGCGCCGCTTCAGCCTTTCCCTGAAAGGCGCGACCCTGAAAGGCCTGATGCAAATCGCCGAGCAGATCGGTTTCAGCTCGCGTCCCTTGCGCGGCGACATCGAGCATCTCGACCAGCTGGCGCTGCCGGCCGTGCTGCACTGGAATCTCAACCACTTCGTCGTGCTGACGAAGGTCTCGCGGGGTGTCCGCGGCCGCCGCTACCATATCCACGATCCTGCCAAGGGCGCGCGCGTGATCGGCGAGGCGGAGCTTTCGCGTCATTTCACCGGCGTAGCCCTCGAGCTGATGAAAACCGAGGCCTTCAGGCCGAAAGTTGAACGGTCGCCGCTCCGCATCGGCCAGCTTTGGTCGAGCATGTCCGGCCTGTGGTCGTCACTGAGGAGCGTGCTCATCCTCTCGATCGTGCTTCAGCTGTTCTCGCTGGCGATGCCGTTCTACCTCCAGCTCGCCGTCGACACGGTCTTCCCGAGCTTCGACGCCGATCTCCTCAAGATGCTGGCGATCGGGTTCGGCGGGCTCGTGCTGGTCAACATGCTTACCAGCTGGCTTCGCTCGCTGATCCTCGTGTCGCTCAGCAGCTCGCTTTCCTACCAGGTGGTGGTCAATCTCTATCGGCACCTGCTCCGGCTGCCGCTGCCCTGGTTCGAGAAACGGCACGTGGGGGACGTCATCTCCCGGTTCGGCTCCACCAGGCCGATTTCGGATCTGCTCAGCAGGGGTCTGATCGCCGGGCTGATCGACGGCCTGATGTCGGTCGTAACCCTTGCTCTGATGTTCCTTTATTCTCCGCTGTTGTCGGCGATCGCCGTTGCCGCCTTGTTGCTCATCGTCTGCCTTCGCGTCGCTTTCCTGCAGACGATGCGCGCGCGCAACGTGGATGTGGTCACCACCGCGGCGCGCGAAAACAGCTCGTTCATCGAATCGCTGCGCGGGGTCGCCGCGATCAAGGCTTTCGGCCAGGAGGGAAACCGGCAGAGGATCTGGCAGCAGCAGAAGGCGGCCGCCGTCAATGCGGAGATCAAGCTCGGCCGGATGAGCGCCGGCTTCGACGCGGCCGGCCAGGCGATCACCGGAATCGAGCGGATCCTGTTCGTCTACATCGCCATAACCCTCGCGATGAAAGGCGAGTTCACCGTGGGCATGATCTTCGCCTACCAGAGCTACAAGCAGCAGTTCATGGATGCGGGCGTTCGGCTCGTCGAGCAGGTCATCGGCTACCGCCTGCTCGACGTGCACCTCGGCCGCATCGCCGATATCGCCTTGTCCAGGCCCGAAGAGGCCGACCGCCCCTTCGCCTCAGCGCCGCGCGCGGTGTCGGGTGCACTCGAACTGCGCCAGGTCCGGTTCCGCTACGGCGCGGGCGAGCCCGAGATATTGAAGGGCGTCGACCTCAGGATCGAACCCGGAAGCATGGTTGCGCTGGTGGGGCCGTCGGGGGGCGGCAAGACGACCTTGATGAAGATCATGATGGGCCTGTTCGAGCCCAGCTACGGCCAGGTGCTGGTGGACGGGCAGCCGCTTCCCAGCATCGGCCTCGGCAACTGGCGCGGCCAGATCGGCTCGGTCGCGCAGGACGACATGCTCTACGCCGGCTCGCTCGCGGAGAACATCGCCTTCTTCGATCCCGACATAGACATGGAGCGGGTGGCCGAGGTGGCGAGGCTCGCGCATATCCACTCGGACATCGAGAGGATGCCGCTCCGATACGATACCCTGGTGGGCGACATGGGCTCCGCTCTGTCCGGCGGCCAGAAGCAGCGCGTGCTGCTCGCGCGGGCGCTCTATGGCAATCCAAGCGTTCTGTTCATCGACGAGGGCACCGCCCATCTCGACGCCGCATCGGAAGCGGCGGTCATGACTGCGCTGGATGGACTCGGAATCACCCGGATCATGATCGCCCACCGCCCGCAGGCGATCCGCCCCGCCGACCGGATGTTCCTGATCGCGGACGGCCGCTGCACGGAGATCCAGCCCAAAGCGGCGGCGTCTCCAATTACATACAAAACCGACGAGCCTTGATATCAGTGGCGCGAACAAGTTCGGAGATTTGAAGCTCGGCCTTGGCATCATCTATCAAGACAACCTGGACGACCAGTAAACTTGAGGGGGGGGGGTGGTCATGAAGCGCCTTTTGAGTGTGCTGCTGGTGGCGGGCTCTGTGGGCACTTCTTTGCTCTCTCCCGCTTTCTTTCGAGTGGAGGCGGCTCAACTTCCATCACCCGTTAAGCTGTCAGGTACGATCGACTGGGAGAAGAGTGATGAGATCGTCGCCCAACTGCGGAGGGGCGCGAATCAGCTCACCGTCTCTAGCTATGGGGGGAACGAACGTGCCGCAATGGCTATTGGCCGCATTGTAGTACAGCGCCAGGTGGAAGTAAGGGTTGAGGGAGCCTGCATGTCGGCTTGCGCACAATATATTCTGCTCCCAGCATCGCCACGGGCCATTATTGAGCACGGCAGCGTGGTTGGGTTTCACGGCAGTGCGCTGGCGTTAAGTGGCTGGTCGAGAAGGTATTTCGCTGCGGGAGAACCGTACCGCACCATCTTCCGGTCATCGCAACCTATCTCAGCCGAAGCTGACAAGCTCATTTCCAACGCACGGCATAAGGCCTTGCTAATTGGATCGTTCAAAGCATTGGCCCCTGTTTGTGTAGAGGCATTGCCCACCCTGCGGGATCACTCGCCTCGAGTTCGAACGACTTACCAATTCTGGATTCCCAGCCGTGCGCAACTCGACCGCGCGGGAATAAAATTCTCCGGCTACTGGCCGGCGGATGCGGCAGAGGCCGCGCGCCTTGCAAGGCAGCATTTCAAGACCGGGACATCTTTCGCCTTTGGCGGCAGCTTCGAGAGCCACCTTCCAAGTCAGTTGCCGCTATGCTCGGCCCGCGTCCGCGAATTGGAATAGCCGGGCTATGCAACAACAGATCCTTTACGGCCTTCTGCTTTTCGTGACCCTGGCCGGCGCTCTTGCGTTAACATTTTTCGTGCTGAAGAAGATTGGCGTTGCCACGAGGCACCGGAGCATCATGCTTGCTGTCATCGTCATCTTGTTCATTCTTTACCACTTATCGGGACTTAGCCCGGGGAACCGCTAGTACTGGTTCGCCGTCCACGAAACAGCACCGGCTGTGGCGGTCAGGTCCCAGGAGTACGGCGCAGGGCGGCACATCGACCCCTCAAGGATCCCGCCTTCGCCACAGCGCTCGCCCAGGCAGTTGCCGAAGCGCGCGAACCGTCCGAAGACGATCCCGAACACCTCCAGCCCCTCGGCCTCACCGTCGCCAAATCCTCAAAAACCTCGGCGCCTCGCCCTTGAAGCCGCCCAACACCCCCTTCTCGCGCCGTCGCCAGGCCCGTGGGATAGGACCACTTTGGAGATGGATGACGCCCGGTTTCTGCTTTGGACCGACCTCGTCTCTGAGGGTTCCAGCGAAGGTGCCTACTTTGGTTCCATTGGCTATTCCCTCGGCGTATACGGCGGCGGCTATGGCGGCGGCGAAGTGTATGCTTATCAGTCGCTGGGCTTTGGCTTTGGCCTTATCGATCTCACAGCGGGCTATGCATCCGACGTGGAGGACTACATGGGCGGGATTGGCGTGTCTGCAGACGGGGTTCCCGCAGCCGCTTTGAGTTTCGATGAAATTCGCAACTTCAGGCCCGAAGCTCCTCTTGTAGAGCAACTTCCCGAGGTTGGCACCTGCGGAGGGCCCTCCTAGATGGCCGGCCTCAGGAACGATGGCGACCCGATCCTGGCGAGGCGCATCTCGGCACTGATTGCCGCCGGCCTGCTGTTTGTAGCCGCTGCCTGGCTCTCCTGGCCCGCGCGGATCCACGCCTGCTTCATCGTGCTGTGGGTGTTGGGGGTAATCTGGAGCCTGGCGGCAATCGCCTTTCGATGTGCGTCCTGCGGCAAGTCGGTTTACCTCAGGGACTTGAATCCCTGGGGTGATCGCTGGAGCGGCAGCATCTGGATGACCAGGCTTTTTCCGGAAAAGACTTGTTCCCGATGCGGAGAGCGACTGTCCGCCTAGGAAGGTCGGGCCACCGAGCTCCTTGAGCATGGAGGCGCTGCAGCAGAGGGAGTTGGGCTCGCGGCAGAGTACGGTATCATTGGAGCGGAATACGGTGCCCTCGCAGGACCGGTTGGCGTCGCTGCCGGGGTAGCCGCGGGAGCCTTAGCTGGTTACGTTATCTATGAATATGGTCCGCAGATCATGGACAGCATCGACCAGGCGCTGCAAGGTGAGTGATTTAGCTTCGTGTTGGTGAAGCAATCGTCGGTGACGTTCCAGCGACGCGGAATTCGCGGGTGGCTATGGCTGTTGTCCGACCGGTCCAAGGCGGCTGTTCTTATAGCACTGACTGGGATGGTAGCAGTAGGAGCAGCCGCTTTCCGCCCGGAATATCCGATCTACGTCGTCTCGGGTTTTTTTGGCGGACTCTGCATGCTGCGCTTTACGGACGGGGCCCAGCTTATCTCGGGGCCTGAGGACCTCCAATTGATCAGAGAGCGTCTAAGGAGGAGTGGATTTCAGCACGCCGGCAATCCGGAGCGCTGGCTGCCTCCCTTGCCAGCCTACCTGCGGTGGCGGGATGCGTTCGTGCAGATCGAAGAAGTTTCGGCCGGGAGCGGTCTGCTTTGCCGGGTGACCGGGCCCTACTCCTACCTTATCCGGCTCCACAGAGGCTTGGATTAATTCGGGATCGGATTCGCTGAACCAATTTCCTGCTCTGCCGGAAGATGCGCTTTGCGCCCCGCTTCTGCGGTCGGGCTACGGCAGCGGCAGGAGCCCTCATGATGAACTTCTTGGTTCAGCGACCGCGCAAGTGCCGCTCGATCGCGTCTCGTGAGACCCCGACATTGCGAACCGCATCTCGAAGCTGCTGCTCCGTGACGCCGAAGTGTTGGGTCCAGTAGCGTAGCTCCCATGGCTCGCTAACGTTTACGCGGCTTCGGTCCTGCGGACCACGGTTTGTGAGGTCGTCACCCATCAATCTCTCCTTGAAGTTTGGGCGCCGTGACAACGCACTAGTTCCTGATCTGTTCCTTCGGCAGCGCGTGCTCGACCTGACTAGTGGTGAGGCAAAGAGCTATATTATATTCTCAAGGCGGCTTCGACTGCCTCAGCTGCGTTTGCAGCGAGCCAAGGCTTCAATTTGACCGCCCTGACAGCTAGGCGATACGCCCGTGAGTTAAAGCTAAAGCGACGCGGGCGTTCCGGCTTCGGTGGGAGGCCGATGGTTGAGCTTGGCCACCACGTCGCTCACGTTGCGAACGAACTCAAGCCGCTGGCAGGGCGACCGGGACGGCAACCAAATATCGAAATTGCTGAAATATCGATCGACCGCGCCCTGTCCCGGAAGGGGGATGGAGCCCACACCATGTCGGTCGCGCCATCCCGGCTCGAACCAATGATCGTTGCCGAGCGGACTTGTGCACAGCGTCCGGCCGCCGCGCCGCACGATCAGGTCGGTTCCGAGGATTTCGGCGGAAACCCCCCGCCGAAGCCGCGCATCGGTGATGAAGCGCAAATAGAGGGACCACATTCCCGCCATGCCGAAGACGCCGAGCGGGATCGCCTTTTCGAGCAGGGAGAAGGGAGAGGAGAGAAGAAAATAGAAGATCGGGAGAAAGAACATGGCGCTAAGTGGAATAAGAAACTTGTCCACGGGCCTCAGATAGACGCCTTGAACAATTTCAATCTCGTAGCACCCGGCCATTCATCGGCGTCTAGGGCGTCGAAGCATTCATATCCACTGCAGAAGCTGCCCGTCGTTGATCGGCGGGCGGCGTCTCCGGTTACATCCAAAACCGACCAAACGGCCTTTGCGAATCGCCGAAGCATAAGGTTAACGCAGTAAGACCTTGATTCGATTAGGCTTTCAAGGATAAGGGGAGTTGATAATGAAAGTGGTCTCGAAGGAACATACCGGCCTGCGCACTCTGTCGGAAGAAGAGGTCATCCTCGTCGCCGGCGGAACCGACCAGAAGACGGACGGCTATCCGGATACTTGGTCCGAGACAACGTGGGGTGAAGCCGCTTGCCTTGTGGCTGCGGTGGGGCTGATCAATGGCGGCACCTGGGACAACAAGTACGACTTTCCGGTTGAAGCCGATATTTTCTGCGGGACGAATCTCAGCGGAGATAACCCGCAGGCCCCGGGGACCCATGCGGGAGAAAACCCGTATTAAGGACCTGCAGTCGTTCGTGAGTCAGAGTGTGAGTGAGGATGGGCTATTGATCGAAGTCGTAACAAACCTGCTGCTTCTCAGCGGTGCGCCGAGCGGCGCTACGGCTAATGACGGAGTCCATCCTTTCTCTGCCAGCGTCGTGGTGGGGAAGCTTGACGAAGGATTCTACTCGCGATTCCTGAGGGCGACTTCGGCGCGGTCCCCTGTCGTCGTTGCTTCGGAAGGGGGCTCCGCAGAGGTCGCCCTGAAAGTGGCCGAAGTCATCAAAGAACGACGTCCGGAAATCGTCATTATGGGCATATGCGTCTCTGCTTGTGCCGAGATACTCCTTCCTGCGGCACAGACCTACGCAAAGAGCCTCATCCTTCGGGACGCCCTCATCGGGTTTCACCACAATTCAGCCATCGCCCGGCAGTTGTACCTGGACGGGAAGCGCCGCGACTTCGGCCACTGCTATGGCGCACTTGACGCGAAGTTTCAGCAGTTTCGCGCGCGAACCTCCATGAAATACGATGCGTTCAGAAAACAGATGTCGATTTTGCGGCCTAAGCTGGTTGAAGGTGACGGAGCAACAGCATGTCGACAAGTCCGCATTGTTTCCGAGGTCAAATTCTGGTTTCCGAACTCGAAGCAGCTTTCGGAAGACTTCGGGCTCCGGCCGGTGACGGGCGTCTGTGTGGATAACTCGGATTGCGTGGCGAGGCTGCTCCGCATGGTTGCCAAGAATGCTGAACATTATGTCATTGGTGATACCGAGTATTCGGTTCAGCTGGACGCTGGGAAGTTTTCATTGAAGCCAGTTTCTTGAGCTTCTCCGCTTCATCTGTGGATCTGTGCTCCAAGGGTTCCCTAGAGAGCGGCGCACGTCGATCGCTCGAGTCGATATGTTGAGAGGGGTCAAAGATGCGTAGTCGGAAAGTCAAACAGCTCGAAGCAGCGATGATGGTCTTTGCAGTTGCGTCCCTCGGATGGGTCCTCTTTGGGGATTGGACTTATGGAGGTACGTTGCCTCGGGGCGTCGCATCTCTCAGTCAGATCGCAATAGGCCTCGTCTTTCTCGGACTCGCCTTCTGGGCGGCGAGGAGCAGCACGCCTGCCGCGAAGGGGGTGTTTACTGTGGCCGTTCTCGTGAAGGTATCAAGCGTCATCTACTCAGGCGCACAGAGCGATGACGGCCTGGCCGCTTTGCCCCTGATCGCGATGCTGGCCGTCCACGGCTCCCTTGTCTGGGCAATGCTGCTTTCATGGTCTCTGGGGAACGGAAGCTCCCTCGATTGCTGCACGACCCACGCTCGTCCGTGACCCTCATTCGGAGGGACCCAGCTCGGCCTCCGTCTGATGAGCAGATGGAGCACTGCAGATCCGTGGCTCCCAAGACGATCAATGGTTTGGCGGTCGCGGAGATGTCGAATGCGAACTTTGGCCGCTTGGCGGAACTGGTCGATCGGACGAGTTTGCTCAATGCCGCGATCATGCAGGCATCGGCCCCGGCCTCCAAGGATAGGTCAGTGCTCTTGGAGCATAAGGTTGCAGTCGAACTGGTTACGCTCAACAGCCAGTCGGATATCTTCTCCTCACCGAAAGCATTCAGAAGCGCGCTAGAGTTCATCAATCATGCATGTCTCGGCGCCCGGCCCCGATGGCGTACGAAAGACATAGCTCTCGCACCCGATGCTCGGGGGGTTCGGATTATCTTCCCGAATCCCCACCTCGTCCCCAAGCTGCTGGCTGAAGCTCGAACCTTTGGCGGGCGCCACATCGAGAACGCACCTTTTGCGACTGCCTGCGTGCTCTATGTCCTGCTACTCAATTGCCATCCCTTCTTAGACGGGAATGGTCGAACAGCTCGCGTGCTTTTCAACGTGCTCGCTTTGGGCTCCCGCATCCGTGACGGGTTTTTCTTTCCCATAAGAGAGATCGCGAAAGCCACATTCGGCGAGGTCGAGATTTGTCTGAGACGGGCGGAGATCTTCGGCGACTTTTGCCCTTTCATGCGCCTTCTTCATCAAGCGGACGAGAGTCTGGGGCAGCCTTCGGCTGCACCGCCGGTCGGCAGCCTTCTCTCTTGAAGGCCATCGCTCGTGATCGCCCACCCTCAATTATGATATGCTCCAGTCATAATATGCTTCGAGTGCATTTGGGTGCATCGGCGTCAGCGCCTACTTCGGAGGAGCAGGAGTTTTCTACGGAGATGGGGACATATTTCCCTATACTTCGCTTGCCATAGGCCCCGATATCCCTGTGGATATAACGATCGGTCAAGCAACCGATGTGAAGGCCTATCTCAGCGGGGTCGCCATTGCAGCCAATGGTCTGCCAGGTGCAGGAGCGAGCTACAATCCAGATGGCTCCGTCGCAGCTACTGCTTGGGTCACGGGGACACCCGGCGTTTCGGCCTCCTACGGAACCAATTTCACGAATTGGGCGGAAGGGGTGGTTCAAGGGCTGGCCGACGGTCTGTATGACCAGTTCGGACGGCCCTACGATGCGCCCCCGCCCCCGGGCCAATAACGTCGATTACCGAGGTGCCCCCGCGCCCGCGGCGCGGGGCGCCTCAATCGGAGATACTATGCGGATGAGGCCCTCTCCACTCGCTTGTGCAGCAGCCGCAATGCTTACATTACCTTCCTGTTCGTCTTCGGCCGCCCCCCCTCACGCGCAGCCTTTTTATGTGAAGCATGTTGAGGACAGGATCGAATTTCAAGGAAAGATAACAGGTGAAGCCGCCCGTTCAATTCGGGATATCCTTGAAAAGCATGATCAAAGGTCAAGACCCTCCATATAAGCAGTGGCGGCGGAGACGGCGTAGCGGCACTAGAAATCGCTAACGCCGTTTACGATCAACAGATAGATGTTGTCGTTAAGGGATTGTGCGCGTCTGGCTGCGCTCAATTGATTTTTGTCGCCGCCAAAAACAAGACAGTCCTGCCCGGCTCGATAATAGCGTTTCATTCCAGTCCTACGGCAATGGAGCATTTCCTTCGACGCTCGAGTGCACGTGCCGGTGCTGAGGTGTTTGGTCCTCAAAGAAAGGCCGAAGCGGTTTTCTATCGCAAGATCAACGTGAACCCTGAGATCATGGTGGAAGTGGCGAGGATCATGAACCCCGTTTGCGTCGTTGAAGACAACCGCCAGCCGGCGAGTCATCCCGACCACTATGGCATGGGCTGGCGCCACAGCGCCTTCGTCCCGACTCCGAAGCAACTTGGAAAGATGGGCATCACTAACGTCAGGGGCTCCTGGCCAAGTACTGAAGGCCTCGCGGTGGACCTTGAGAGGCTAGGTCTCAGCAGGGCTTTTCGGCCGGTTTATTCCCCCGAGCAATCGGATCTGAGCGCCATAGGTGCTGCAGCTCCACCGAATCTTTCCCGTTGCCAGCCGCAGCAAATGCGCGGGCAGAAGGTTTGAATGTCGACGTATCAGAAAGGTTGGCGTTTTTTCTGGGCAGCGGCTTCGCTCATGATCCCGCTTTGGGTATGGTTCTTCTTGGTGCCGCCCGATCGAAGCCTGATTTTCGTGCTCATGGCTGCACCGACGGTTGTGGTGCTGACGGGCTATTTCGCTTGTCGCTGCAGGATATGCGGCAAATCCGCGTTCAGGCGGGAAATCTATTCTGAGAGATCGTTGGTTGGGACCATGATCAACCCCGTGGCGTTCTCGCCTGAAGAATTCTGTTCACGTTGCGGCGCGGATTTGTGGGAGCAACAAGCGCACCGAGACGAGCACCACAGTTGCTCGGATAATTAGCCTTCGAAGAAGCTCTCTTGGAGCTTCCAGCCTCGGCATCTAGGGCGTCGAGGCATTCATACCCACTGCAGAGCTGCCCCTCGTTGATCGACGGGCGCCGTCGAAGCAGGCATGAACCTATTTCGCCAGTTCCACCTGCTCGAATTCGAGCTCCACGGGCGTGGCGCGGCCGAAGATGGAGACGCCGACCTTTACGCGGCCGCGGTCGAAGTCGAGTTCTTCGACGAGGCCGTTGAAGCTTGCGAACGGGCCTTCGAGGACCTTCACCTGGTCGCCGATCTCATAGTCGACGCTGACCCGCGTCTTGGGCGCGGCGGCGGCGGCTTCTTCCTTGGTGTTGAGAATGCGCGCGGCCTCGGCCTCGCTGATCGGCTGCGGCTTGCCGCCCGAGCCGAGGAAGCCCGTCACCTTGGGCGTGTTCTTGACGAGGTGGTAGACGTCGTCGTTCATGTTGAGCTTGGCGAGCACGTAGCCGGGGAAGAACTTGCGGTCGCTCGTCACCTTCTTGCCGCGGCGGACCTCGGTCACCTTCTCGGTCGGCACTTCGACCGCTTCGACGAGCTGCTCGAGCCCGAGGCGGGCGGCTTCGGCGTGGATCGCGTCGCGGACCTTGTTCTCGAAGCCCGAATAAGCGTGGATGATGTACCAGCGGGACATGATGATCCTTGAACCTTAGGAGAGGAGGCTGAGCAGGCCGCGGACGAGCGCGCTGAAGGCGCTGTCGACGCCGAAGAAGAACAGGCCGAGGAGCGAGGTCATGATCACGACCATGAGGCCGGTCATCAGCGTCTCGCGCCGCGTCGGCCAGACCACCTTGCCGGTCTCGGCCCTGACCTGCCGGAAGAATTCGCCGGGATTGACCCTTGCCACTTGCGCCTCGTTCCTCATCCTGCGGACAGCCGCCCGGGACCGGGGGGCCGGTCAGCCGAGCATTCCAATTTAGTGAGACGGGTGAGATAGCGCTCGCGTGGGGTGAAGGCAAGGGCGGTCGCGGGTGGTGCGTTCGCTCCGCTTGCGGACGGGGAAGAGTGCCGCTACTGGCTCGGTCGGGCACAGGAGTGTAGCTCAGCTGGTAGAGCATCGGTCTCCAAAACCGAGGGCCGTGGGTTCGAGTCCCTCCACTCCTGCCATTTTCCAAAACTCGGCGAACGGGCCGTCACGGGAGTGAATCCCGTGACGTCGGTCTTGTCGCTTCGCGCAGGCTGGCCGGCCGCTTCGCTCTCTTCGCGCCGCTCGGGCTACGCGGCGATGTCGTAGGGCTGGATCTCGCCGGAGAGGTAGAGGTTGCGGGCCTTGGCTCGGGAAAGCTTGCCGGAGCTGGTGCGGGGCAGGGTGCGCGGGGGCACGAGCTCGATCACGCAGTTCATGCCGGTGATCGAGCGGACGCGCTCGCGGATCTCCTCCCGGAGCCGCCCGCGCTCATCGGCATCCGACGTGCGGCACTGGACGAGCACGGCCGGGGTCTCTTCGCCGCCCGGAGTGGTGATCGAGAAAGCGGCGATGTCGCCCGCCTTGAAGCCCGGCAGCTGCTCCACCGCCCACTCTATATCCTGCGGCCAATGGTTCTTGCCGTTGATGATGATCATGTCCTTGGCGCGGCCGACAATGTAGATGTAGCCGCCGGACAGATAGCCCATGTCGCCCGTGTCGAGCCAACCGTCACCGTCGAGACAGGCGTCGGTCGCTTCCGGATCGCGGAAATAACCGACCATGATCGAGGGGCCGCGGGCATAGACCTTGCCGATCGCGCGCTCGGGAAGTGGGTTGCCGTCCTCGTCCCGGATCGCGATTTCCATGTCCCGGACCGGTTTTCCGCAATTGACGATCGCACGGTAGCGCTGCGGGCGGTCGCGGCCGCGCTCGCCGCCGGAGAGCAGGGTCTCCTCGACCAGTTCGACCACGATCCCTTCGCCCGGGGGCATGATCGAGACAGCTAGCGTCGCTTCGGCAAGGCCGTAGCTCGGAAGGAAGCTCTTCGCGTCGAAGCCGGCATCGGCGAAGGCATCGACGAAAGCCTGCATCACGTCCGGCCGGATCATGTCCGCGCCGTTGCCCGCAACCCGCCAGCGGGAGAGGTCGAAACGCTCGGCGACGTTGGTCTGGCTCGAAACGCGGCGGGCGCAGATGTCGTAGCCGAAGGTCGGCGAATAGCTGAGCGTCGTGCCCTCGTTGCGGCTGATGAGGTCGAGCCAGGCGAGCGGGCGGCGCGCAAAGTCCTCTGTCTTCAGATAGTCGGTCGAAACCTGGTTCGCGACGGGCGAGAGGAAGCAGCCGACGAGGCCCATGTCGTGATACCAGGGAAGCCAGCTGATGCAGCGATCGGTGTCGCTGACGCTCATGCCGTGGCTGTGGGCGGCGAGGTTGTTGAGCAGCGCGTGGTGGGTGATCGCGACGCCGTGCGGGAAGCGGGTCGAGCCGCTCGAATATTGAAGGTAGGCGACGTCTCCGGTCCTGGCCTTCGGGAGCTGCGCCGGCTCCGCGGCTTCGGTCGCGAAGGCCTCCCACTCGATGCCTTCGATGCCGGCGGCTTCGGCGGCTGCTCCGGCCATTCCGGCAAGCTCGGCCGGATAGAAAAGGAGGCTCGGGTCCGAGCTCCTGAGCTGGACGCCCAGCTGGTCGATATAGCTGTCCCGCCCGCCGAACGAGGTGGGGAGGGGTAGAGGCACCGGCCAGGCGCCGGCATAGACGACGCCGAAGAAGAGGGCGGCGAATTCAGCGCCCGTCTCGGCAATCAGCGCCACCCGCTCGCCGGGCTTCACGCCGCGGGCGACGAGGCGGTAGGCGGCGGCGAGCGCATCCTCGCGGAGTTCGCGGAAGCTGTAGACGCGGGCGAGGCGGCCGCGCGGATCGTGGAAGTTGAGGCCGCGCGCGCCGCTTGCGGCATAATCCAGCGCGTCCTGGAGCGTGTCGAAGTCGGCGAAGCGGCGGGGCAGGGAATCGCCCGTCGGCGTCGGGACCAGCGCTTCACCGTTGCCGGGGCTGCGCGCCTGCAGCTTGCCTTCAGCTTGTTGAAGCACGTCTTGCCAAATCCTCATTATTGCTCAATCGCGGCCGGACACGCCAAACCCGGCCTTCATGGTTTCAGGCGCGTTCTTAATTCCGCCCGACTATGGCACAATGATGGCCGCGTGAAACCTGAACGACACAAACCGCCGCGGCCGCCGCTCGATTCAGAGGGCCTCCAGCGGCTCGCGCTCTTCTACGTCGGGCGCTACGCGACGACTGGAGCCAAGCTCCGATCCTACCTCACCCGCAAGGTGCGGGAGCGGGGCTGGGAGGGCGAGCGGCCGGATCTCGACGCCATGATCAAGCGGTTCAAAGACCTCGGCTATATCGATGACGGCGCCTTTGCTTCGTCGCGGGCGGCTTCGCTGCAGCGGCGCGGCTATGGGGAGCGCCGGGTCGCGCAGGCGCTTCAAGCGGCCGGGATCGGCGAGGAGGATGCGGCCGATGCCAATGCACAGGCGCGGGAAGGCGCGCTTGCCGCCGCGCTCCGCTTTGCCGAGCGCAGGCGGATCGGCCCCTTCGCGGCGGTGGAACTCGACCGGGAGGCGCGGCAGAAGGCCTTCGCCGCAATGATGCGGGCCGGCCACCCGATGGAGGTGGTCCGGCGGGTGCTCGAAGCTTCGCCCGGAGAAATCCCGGATTCGGACAACATCTAGAAAAACCTGTCGGAATGGTTCACAAGCCCGCCGAAGCCATGTTAAATCAAGGTGGATTGTATCGCGGACCGGGGTCTCATGAATTCGCGTCGGGAAATGTCTGCAGACGAGGGTTCGACGCGTCCCGACGCCGCCGAAGCTGCCGGCGTGCCCGGCGACGAGGGGCTGCTGAGCGTCACCGGGACCATGAAGTGGTTCGATGCGACGCGCGGGTTCGGCTTCCTAGTCAGCGAGCAGGTGCCGGGCGACGTTCTGGTCCATTTCAGCGTTTTGAAGGAGCATGATCGCCGCAGCCTTCCCGAGGGCGCTGTGGTCGAATGCCTGGTCGCCGAGCAGGAGCGCGGCCTTCAGGCCAAAAGGATCCTGTCGATCGATCTGACCAACGCGGTGGTGCCGGACGTCGTACGGTCCTCCTCCGCCAAGTCCGAGCGCATCGATCCTTCCTCGCTCCTGGAGCAGGCCGGGGAGTTCGAGCCGGCAAGGGTGAAATGGTTCAATCGGCTCAAGGGCTACGGTTTCCTCGTCCGCGAGGACGACGACAGCCAGGACATCTTCATCCATATGGAGACCGTCCGGCGCGGCGGCCTTGCCGATCTGGTGCCGGATCAGCCGCTTCGCGCGCGCATAGCCACGGGGCGGAAGGGGCCGCTGGCGGTCGAAGTCGAGGAAGGATGAGGTGGGCCGTGCCGGCCGCACTCATGGTCGCGGCGGCGTTGCCGGGCTGCAATTCCGAGCCGCAGGCGCCGGCTGAACCGCCTTCCGCACCGCAGCCGGCCTCGTCCGCCGCGGCTCCTTCCGAGCTGCCGCTGATCCCGCTCCAGATCCGGAGCGGCGGACAGGCCCATGAATTCACGGTCGAGGTCGCGCAGACGCCGGAAGAGCAGGCGCAGGGGCTGATGTTCCGCGAATCGCTCGGGCCCAAGGCCGGGATGCTGTTCCCGTTCAATCCGCCGCGTCCGGCAAGCTTCTGGATGAAGAACACGCTGATCCCGCTGGACATGATCTTCATCCGCACCGACGGCAGGATCGAGCGGATCGGAGCCAATGCGGTTCCGAAGTCGCTCGAGCCGGTCACCTCCTACGGCCCCGTCGCAGCAGTTCTGGAGATCGCCGGCGGCCGCGCCGCCCAGCTTGGCCTCAAGGAGGGCGATCAGGTGATCTGGACCGGCGGGCCGCAGGCGCCGCAGCCGTAGAAAGCAAGCTTGCGCCTCACCCGGCAACGGCGCTAGGCGGAAGCCGATGAGCTTCCTCGGCAAGATCTTCACCTGGTGGAACGGAGCGACCGTCGGCACGTCGCTGTTCACGTGGCGGAACGGCGACCGCGTCGGAACCGACCTTCACGGCAACGTCTATTACCAGGCGAAGAAGGGCAACCGCCGCTGGGTGATCTATAACGGCTCCAACGATGCGAGCCGGATCCCGCCCGATTGGTATTCCTGGATGCACCACCAGATCGAAGGGCTCCCCGACGAAGCGCTTCCTCCGGCGCCGAAGTTCCTGAAGGAGCCGCTTCCGAACAGGACCGGCACCGCCGAAGCCTATCGTCCGTCCGGCGCGCTCGAGCGCGGCGGCCAGCGTGCGGCCGCGAGCGGCGACTATCAGGCCTGGACTCCGGAATAAGAGTTGATCCGCGCGGGCAGCCTCGTTGCGATTGCCGCCGCGCTGGCGCTCGGCGCCTGTGGCCGCGACGTACCCGAGCCGAAGGCCAAGCAGAATGGCGCGGAGGCGGAGCCGGAGACGGTCGATGTCCCGCAGACCGTCACTGCGCTTGCTCCCGGAACGACGCCGATGGCGGAGCGGACGGCGGTGATCGGGCTCCTCAACAAGCGCAACGGCATCTCGCGCGAGCTGACCCTGAAGCCGGGGCAGGCGCTTCGAGCGGGGGACGTGATCGTTCGGCTCCGCGCCTGCGAGACCAGCGCCCCGTGGGAGATACAAAAGCTCACCGGTGCGTTCGTGCAGCTCGACGTGCGCAACCCCCAGGGTCAGTTCCAGCGCGTCTTCTCAGGCTGGCTGTACAAGGAGACGCCGTCGCTGAACGTCGTCGAGCACCCGATCTACGACGTGTGGCCCAAGAGCTGCGCAATGACGCACCCGGAGGCCGCCGCATCCACCGTGCGCGAGGATTCGGCGCCCAAGAGCCGCTCCAATGCTCCGAATTCCGGCCCGGCCCCGGCACCCGCCGAAGAGAGCGCGTCCGACAACATCGAAACGTAAGTCTTCTGCAAGATCTCGACGGCGCCGAGGCTCCGCAGATGCTCGGTCATGAACTGGCAGTCCAGCAGACGGTAGCCGCCGACGTTCAGCCGCGCCACCAGCCAGGCTAGCGCCACCTTCGAAGCATCGGTGCGGAGCGAGAACATGCTTTCCCCGAAGAACGCGCCGCCGAGCTTCACCCCATAGAGCCCGCCGACCAGTTCATCCCCTTCCCGGCATTCGATCGAGTGTGCGTGCCCGAGCCGGTGCAGTTCGGCGAAGCTCTCCTGGATGGAGGAATTGATCCAGGTCTCGTCGCGCTCGGCGCAGAGCGTCACGACGTCGGCGAAGGCGGTATCGCGGGTGACGGTGAAACGGCCGGACCTGATCGTCTTCCGGAGCGAGCGCGACAGGTGAAAGCCGTCCAGCGGGATGATCGCCCGGCGCTTGGGCTCGACCCAGAAAACCTCCTTCGCATCCCGGCTGTCGGCCATCGGGAAGACCCCGATGGCATAGGCGCGAAGCAACAGGTCCGGGTCCAGAACCGCCATAGCCCGGGCTTGGACGAAGCGTCCGTTCCCGGTCAACCGTCCTTTGGCGTGCGGCCGAGGCGCCGCTCGATCGCCGCCCAGAGCTCCGACAGCGCGACCGCGGCCGGCGAGCGCGGCGCGAAGCTTCCCACCGCCTCGTGCCGCGCCGACATCGCCTCGATCGAGCTTGCCATCGGGATGGTCGGCCACTTGGGGTTCGCCTCGAGCGCCTCGAGGTGCATCGAGCGCCGCCGATCGACCATGTTGTAGACTGGGAGCACGGCGCCGCGCCTGATCTCGTGCCGGTCCAGGAACTCCACGACCTCGTCAAACGCGCGGCGGGAGAGGGGGGAGGGGATCACCGGCACGATGATGAGGTCGGCCGCCCGAAGCACCTGCTCGCTGGTCTCGGCGAGGCCGGGCGGGCAATCGAGGACGATCCGCTCATAGTCGCGGCCAAGCCGTTCGAGCAGCTTCTCGAGCCGCTTCTTCTTGCCGAGCGTGAAGAAGAAGCGGTCGAGCTGGCGGAGCGATGCGTCGGCCGGAAGCAGGTCGAGCCCGGGCGTCGCCGTCGGCTGGATGAGCTTGGAGGGCGCAACATCGCGTGCGAACACCGCCTGCGCTTCTTCGCCGCTGCCTTTGGTGCCGCCGCCGAGGAGGAAACTGGAGGCCGCCTGTCCGTCGAGGTCCCAGAGCAGGCTCTTGCGGTTCGATCGTGCGGCGGCGGACCAGGCGAGGTTGACCGAAATGGTCGTCTTTCCGACCCCACCCTTGAGGCTGTAGACGGCAATCGACCTCATCTTCATCAGCCCTTTATGCTGCAATGCAGCAGAAGCGCAAGCTTAGAGGATCTCCCGGACCACGTCCTGCGGCCGGCACAGGCGCACGCCCTTTTCCGTCTCGACGAGCGGCCGCTCGATCAGGATCGGGTTGGCGATCATCGCGTCCAGGATTGCATTTTCGCTCACATGGCCGCCGATGAGATCGAGCTCGGACGCGAGCGTTTCCTTTGCCCGCAGGCCCTGGCTGGGCTGAAGCCCGGCGCGGTCGTACAGCCGCTTCAGCTCCTGCTTGGAAGGCGGGTGCTGGAGGTAATCGACGACGCTTACCTCGGCGCCCTCCTGCTCTAGGATTTCCAGCGTCTTGCGTGACGTGCCGCAGCGCGGGTTGTGATAGATCGTGGCTTTCATCGTCCTGCCTCTGCCGCGCACTAGCAGCGGCGGCCCGGAAGCCAAAGGCTGAACTTTGGTTAACGCCGCCCCTGCGCGACCCGCATGTCGGGCGGCAAGAACTCGGAAAGGGTTGATACCGCATAAAGCACGTAGAGCGACCTGCAGGGGCAGGGCAGCCGGGGGGGGATGACTGGAAATGAGAGCTGCCGAAGCCGCGATCGGGAACAGGCGCCGCGGGTCTCCACCCATCGATAGAATAGCAGGAGCGGCTGAGCCCGATAGCCGCAGCTGGGAGGCGGAGCAGGCGGCCCGGGAGGCGCGGCGAGAGCTCTCGAGCGTCCTGTCGGTTCTTCAGGGGGTCTTCTACCGCTGCGAGCTGGCCGCACCCTGGCGTATGTCCTTCGTCAGCAAGGGCATCGAGGCGCTCACCGGCTATCGGCAGGAGGCTCTGGAGCAAGAGCTGTCGTGGGCGGACCTGATCTGCCCGGAGGATCTGACTGCGGTCGAGGAAGCGGTCCGAACCGGCATCGACAATCGGACGGTGTTCAACCTCGACTACCGCATCTTCCACAGATCGGGCGAGATCAGGTGGGTTCATGAGCGCGGGCATGTCATCTGCGCAGCCGACGGCGAGCCACTGTTCTTGGAAGGCATCATCTCCGATGCGACCGAGCAAAGGCAGCTCGAACTCTCGCTCGCCGCAGCCGTAGAGGCCCAACAGGCAAGCGCCCGGCGCTGGAAGACCGTTCTCGATGCCATTCCGCAGATGGTATGGACCTCAGGGCCTGACGGCGCTGAATTCTACAATGGCCGCTGGGTCGACTTTATCGGCCGCCATGGCCTGGACCTGGAGCGCTCCGAACTGCTTCATCCCGACGACCGGGAGCGGGTGCTCGCCACCTGGGCCAACGCGAGGCAGACGGGTTCGCGCTATGAGTGCGAATACCGCTTGAGGCACCATTCCGGCGACTTTCGCTGGGTGATCAGCCGCGGCCATCCCGCGCGCGACGAACACGGGCGCATCGAATGGTTCGGCACCTGCACCGACGTTCATGAGCGCGTGCTGGCGCAGCAGGCGCTGCACGAAAGCGAAGCGCTCTGCCGGGGGATCATCGAAGCAAGCCCGGATTGCATCAAGATACTGGACCTTGAAGGGGTCATCCAGTTCGTCAACGATGCCGGCTGCAAAGCCATGGAGCTCGTCGACAAGTCCCAGATGCTTGGGCAACATTGGCCCAGCCTCCTCCCTCCGGACGCCCGCCCCGCCGCCGTAACGGCCATAAGCGCTGCGATGCAGGGAGCGCTCGGCCACCTGACGGCCTGCGTGCCCACGATGACCGGCACGCCTAAATGGTGGGACATCGTGACTTCCCCCATCCCGGGCGAAAAGGGCGCGCCGGCAAAGCTGCTCGTGATTTCCCGCGACGTGACTCACCAGAAAGTGGCCGAGGAGCAGGTCGCCTGGAGCGCCAATCACGACAGCCTCACGGGCCTTGCCAATCGCGCGCTGTTCCAGACGCAGGTGGAGCAGGTTCTCGCCAGGTGCGAGGCGACGGACGGCGAATTCGCGCTCCTTCTCCTCGACGTCGACAATTTCAAACGCGTCAACGACACGCTTGGTCATGATGCAGGCGACAAATTGCTCTGCACCTT
>NZ_DASVUE010000200.1:0-5635 GCF_036387215.1 Allosphingosinicella sp.
GTGGCGGTGAAGCTCGGCGAGCCGAACGACCCGAAGCTACCCGCAACCTCGTTCGACCGCGTCTTCCTCATCCACATGTATCACGAGATCGAGCGGCCGAGCGAGTTCCTGTGGAACCTCCGCCCGGCTCTCAAGCGCCAGGGCAGCGTGGTCGTCGTCGATGCCGACCGCACCACAGACCGCCACGGCACTCCGCCGCGGCTGCTGCTCTGCGAATTCTCGTCCGTCGGGTACGAGCTCACCCGCTTCGAGCGGCTGCCCGACAGCGAATCCTATTTCGCCCAGTTCGAAGCCAAGGGCGCCCGCCCCGAGCCCGGGCAGATCAGGACCTGTCCCGCCTAAAGCAGCCCAAGGCTCCGGAAGCTGCTGCATTCCTCGCCGCCGAAGATGAGGTGATCGTGGAGGCGGATGTCGACGCAGATCGCGGCGGTAGCGAGCGCTTTCGTCGCCGCTTCGTCGGCTGCGCTCGGCCTCGGATCGCCGCTCGGATGATTGTGCGCGACGACGATCCCCGTCGCACCGATCCTGAGCGCCATGCCGACGATCGCGCCCACCGGCAGCTCGGCAAGCCGGTGGCTCCCCGAATCCTCGATCGTAAGCGCCAGGAACCGCGCCTCCGGCCCCAGATGGATCACCGCCACCCGCTCCTCGGTGAGCGAGGCGAAGAAGGGCCGGAGCAGGGTCACGGCATCATCGGCGGTGCTGACGATCACGCACTCGCTTGTGCCAGCTTCCGCTACGAAAAATGCCGGAGAGCGTCTCCGATACGGATGGAGTTCAGTCCGAAACGGATACAATCGCCTTGGATTGCCGCCCCCTCCCCGCCATAACCGCCCCATGCAGCCCTATCACGATCTCCTGGCGCGGATTCTCTCCGAGGGCGTGCCGCAGCAGGACCGCACCGGCGTCGGCACCCTCTCCGTCTTCGGCCACCAGATGCGCTTCGATCTCAGCCAAGGCTTCCCGCTCGTCACCACCAAGAAGCTGCACCTGCGCTCGATCATCATCGAATTGCTGTGGTTCCTCAGAGGGGACACCAACGTCGGCTACCTCAAGGAGAACAAGGTCAGCATCTGGGACGAATGGGCCGACGAGAATGGCAATCTCGGCCCGGTTTACGGAAAGCAATGGCGCGACTGGGAGGGGCCGGACGGCCGCCGCATCGATCAGATCGCGGCCCTGATCCACCAGATCAACACCAACCCGGCCTCCCGCCGCCAGATCGTCTCCGCCTGGAACCCGGCCGAGATCGACCGGATGGCGCTCGCCCCCTGCCACTGCCTGTTCCAGACGCAGGTCGCGGCCGGCAAATTGAACCTCCAGCTCTACCAGCGCAGCGCGGACGTGTTCCTCGGCGTTCCCTTCAACATCGCCAGCTATGCTTTGCTGACGCACATGCTCGCCGATCAATGCGGCCTCGAGCCCGGCATCTTCGTCTGGACCGGCGGCGACTGCCACCTCTATTCGAACCATCTCGATCAGGCCCGCCTCCAGCTCTCCCGCGATCCGCGCCCGCTGCCGAAGCTGACGATCAAGCGCCGCCCGGACGCGATCGATCGATACGCCTACGAGGATTTCGAGATTTCGGGCTACGACCCCCACCCGCACATCGCCGCACCGGTGGCGGTGTGACCGAAATCGTCCTCGTCGTCGCCCGCGCCGATAACGGCGTCATCGGCAAGGACGGCGCGCTTCCCTGGCACATCCCGGCGGACCTCAGGCACTTCAAGGAAGTGACCATGGGAACGCCGATGATCATGGGCCGCAAGACCTTCGAGAGCCTCCCCAAGCTGCTCCCCGGCCGCCGCCACATCGTCCTCACCCGCGACCGCGCCTGGGCCGCGGCGGGCGCCGACGTCGTCCACAGCGTCGAGGAAGCGCTCGCCCGCGCCGATGCGGAGCGGGTGACGGTGATCGGCGGCGCCGAGATCTTCCGCCTGTTCGCGGACCTTGCGACGGCCGTGGAGCTCACCGAAGTGCAAATCGACGCGGAGGGCGACACGCGCATGCCCGCCTTCGATCCCGGGATTTGGCAGGAGGTGAGCCGCGAGCAGCATGTGGCGGAAAACGGCCGCCCGCCCTTCAGCTTCGTCCGCCTCGTCCGGAGAGTCGGCTAGGCACATCAGGCCGCCTTTCCTATAGAGCGCGCATGGAGCGGCTGGACGGCGGCTCGGCGGTTCCGGAGCGGCTTCGCGGGGGCATCGTCGCGCTCGGCAATTTCGACGGATTTCATTTGGGTCACCAGGCGGTCGTCGGCCGCGCGGTGGAGCGTGCCCGTGCCGAAGGCCGTACCGCGCTCGTCGCCACCTTCGATCCGCACCCGGTCCGCTTCTTCAAGCCCGACGTGCCCCCCTTCCGCCTGACGACCCTGGACCAGCGCCAGCGCCTGTTCGCTGCCGCCGGCGCGGACGCGATGCTGGTCTTCCGCTTCGATGCCGAGCTTGCCGCGGTGACCGCCGAGGAATTCGTCTCCGACCGCCTCGTCGCCCGCATCGGGGCGGCCGGCGTCACCACCGGCGAAGATTTCACCTTCGGCAAGGGCCGCGGCGGCAATGTCGAGGTGCTGAAGCGGCTCGGCGCGGAGCACGGCCTCTCCGTCGATGCAGTCTGCCCGGTGGAGGAGGATGGCGAAGCGGTCTCCTCCAGCCGCATCCGCGAGGCGCTCCAGGCCGGCGATTGCGAGACGGCGGCGCGCCTCCTTACCCGCCACTTCGCGATCGAGGGCGTGGTCGAGCATGGCGACAAGCGCGGCCGGACGATCGGCTATCCGACCGCCAACATCGCGCTCGGCAATTATCTGCGCCCGCGCTTCGGGATTTACGCGGTGCGCGGCCGCCTGCCCGACGGCCGGGTGCTTCAAGGCGCCGCCAACCTCGGCGTCCGACCCACCTTCGAGCCGGCCAAAGAGCTGCTCGAACCCTATTTCTTCGATTTCGACGGCGACCTCTACGGACAGGTGATCGAGGTCGAGCTCGTCTCCTTCATCCGCGACGAGCAGAGGTTCGACGGCATCGATGCTCTGAAGGCGCAGATGGACCGGGACTGCGCGGAAGCGCGGCGGCGCCTTGGATGAGCAAGTGGAAGATCGCCGGCATCGCTTTCGCGGCGCTCGCCGTTGCGCTGTCGCTTCTCAACGCCTCCTGGCTTGCGCCGAAGCCAAGGGGAAAGCTGGTCCTCGTCGCCCATCGCGGCCTTGCCCAGCAGTTCAGCCGCGAAGGCGTCGACAACGAGACCTGCACCGCGACGCGCATCCGCAGCCCTGAGCATCTCTTCATCGAGAATACCGTCTTCTCGATGCAGAATGCCGTCCGCTTCGGCGCGGATGCGATCGAGCTCGACGTGCACCCGACCAGCGACGGGCAGATGGTGGTCTTCCACGATTGGACGCTCGATTGCCGCACCAACGGCAAGGGCCCGGTTCGGGCGCATACCCTTGCCGAACTGAAGGCGCTCGACGTCGGCTACGGCTACACGGCCGACGGCGGCAGGACCTACCCGCTCCGCGGCCGCGGCATCGGCGCGATGCCGACCGTGGAGGAGGTGCTCCAGAAGCTCCCGACCATCCGCCTCGTCTTCAACTTCAAGAGCAAGGATCCGCGCGATGCCGACGCCCTCGTCGCGGCGTTCGGCCGCGCCGGCGTCAAGATCGACGACAAATACAGCTTCTACGGCCACCCGCGCGTCACCCGGCGGCTCAGCCAGCTCGTCCCGGGCGCCTGGACCTGGTTCAAGGCGGACATGAAGGCCTGCCTTGCGAATTATCTGAAGTTCGGCTGGACCGGCTTCGTCCCCGGCAGCTGCCGCAACGGCACCGTCGCAATCCCGCTCAACTACCAATGGGCGATCTGGGGCTGGCCCAACCGCTTCCTCGACCGGATGGCGGGGGCCAACACCAAGGTGCTGATCATGGGCGATTATGAAGGCGGGAAGATCTCCGGCATCGAGCGGCCCGAGCAATTGGGGAAGGTCCCGCGGGATTTCCGCGGCTATCTCTGGATCGAGGATTTCTACACCGTCGGCCGCGCCCTCCAGCGATAGTGATTGCAAAATAGGAACTTATCTGGTTCGTGACGAGCCGTGCCTGAGAACCGTTTCCTCCTGAACCACGCGAGCCGCGCCGGCGGCATCCGCCACCGCTCGGGCGGGTCACCCCCCGCATTTCCATGTGACATTCGTGCCATTCGTGCCGCTCGTGAACTTCCGCGCGCTTCTTTGGCGGGTGTTCCCTTGGCGCCCTATCCCCGCTAAGCCCCGCCCCCGACATGTCCGACAAAATCGACTATAGAGATACGGTCTTCCTGCCGAAGACCGACTTCCCGATGAAGGCCGGGCTGGCGCAGAAGGAGCCGGCGATCCTTGCGCGCTGGGCCTCGGAAGACCTCTACAAGCGCCTCCGCGAAGCCCGCGCGGGCGCCGAGCGCTTCATCCTCCACGATGGGCCGCCCTACGCCAATGGCGACATCCATATCGGCCACGCGACCAACAAGATCCTCAAAGACATCATCGTCCGCTCGCGCTCGCTGATGGGCTATGACGCGCCCTACGTGCCGGGCTGGGATTGCCACGGCCTTCCGATCGAATGGAAGGTCGAGGAGCAGTATCGCAAGAAGAAGATGGATAAGGACGAGGTCCCCAAGGACCAGTTCCGCGCCGAATGCCGCGCTTACGCCGAGAAGTGGGTGGACGTGCAGCGCGAGCAGTTCAAGCGCCTCGGCGTGATGGGCGAGTGGGACGATCCCTATCTCACCATGAAGTTCGAGTCCGAGGCGAAGATCGTCGAGGAGCTTCTGAAGTTCGCCGAAAGCGGCCAGCTTTATCGCGGAGCCAAGCCGGTGATGTGGTCGCCCGTCGAGAAGACCGCGCTGGCCGAGGCGGAGGTGGAATATGAGGACATCGTATCCACCCAGATCGATGTTGCGTTCGAGATCACCGACAGCCCGATCAAGGAGCTGATCGCCGCCCATGCGGTGATCTGGACGACCACGCCCTGGACGATCCCGGTGAACCAGGCGATCGCGTACGGCCCGGATGTTCAGTACGTCGTCGTTGGCTTGGACGATCGCAACCTGCTGGTCGCAGAAGCTCTGCTGCCTTCCCTTTCCGTTCGTGTCGAGCGAAGTCGAGACACCCATTCGAGCGAAGTCGAGAAGGAGGGCCTCGGCTCCGCTCGGCAGGGCCCCTCGACTTCGCTCGGGGCGAACGGGGTGATGTGGCGGGGTAAGGGCTCCGACCTCGCCGGCACCGTCGCCCGCCACCCGATGCACCATCTTGGCGGGTTCTTCGCCAAGCCTCGCCCCTTCCTCCCGGGCGAGTTCGTCACCACCGATCAAGGCACCGGGCTCGTCCATATGTCGCCCGATCATGGCGAGGACGATTTCCTGCTGTGCAAGGCCAATGGCATCGACACCGTGTTCGCTGTCGAGGCGGACGGGCGGTACCGCGAGGACTGGCCGTGGCTCGGCGGCCAGGGCAGCGTCATTAACGCCAAGTTCAACGCGCCGGACGGGCCGATCTGCACCGATCTGCGAGAGGCGGGGGCCCTCCTCGCCGCCTCCGCGGACTTCCAGCACAGTTATCCGCACAGCTGGCGCTCCAAGGCCAAGGTGATCTTCCGCGCCACGCCCCAATGGTTCAT
>NZ_DASVUE010000201.1:0-2876 GCF_036387215.1 Allosphingosinicella sp.
GTACCGCCCCGGCGCCCCCGCCAACACGAGATAGGATATGCCGAGGCAGGTCGCCGCGACCCCGCAGGCGATCCCCGCATTCCGTGGCTGCCGCAGCTTGCCCCATTCGATCGCCATCGTCGCAACTCCTTTCGCTGTAGATGAAACCTGCTCCGCCAGGGCTTGGCGGCAGCCGCCCCAGAGGCAGCCGAGGGCGAACCGGAAAGCGGCGCCGTCCCGCTCCACCTGCTCGATCTCAGAGCGCATTGCGCGCACCCAGCCGGCCTGATCCCTGGGATAGACGTGCTCCAGCAGCCGCCCGAGCAGTCGTGCTCCGTGCCGCGCCGGTGCCTGCCTCATGAGAGCGCCTCGCCGGCCTTCCGGCCCGCTGGAGCGGCACCGCCGTTCATCTCCGCCTGCTGGCTCCGCGCAAGCGCAAGCCCAGCGGCCGTCAGCCTGTAGGCATGCCGCGGCGGACGCCCCGCAGCCGCCGGGGGCTGCCACTCCGCCTGCAGATATCCCTGCGCTTCGAGCCGGATCAGCAAGGGATAGAGCGTTCCTGACCGGAGCCCCGTCAGGTGGGCGAGATCGTAGCCGTGCCGCCACTCCTGCCCCGCACCGAGAAGCACGGAGAGAAGGGCGCGGGCCTGGCCGGAAAGTGCGCGAGAGCGTGCCACGCACCATAACTCTACCTATATCGAATTGGTGTCAATCCCGCTCCTAGCTTTACAATGCGCAAAAAGAAAAGGGCCCCGCGATTTCTCACGAGGCCCTTTCTGTTTGAGCTCTTAGCGGATGACGACTTAGTCGTCGTCGCGCGTCAGGAACGCCGGCGCGAACTCGGGCGCCGGGCCGTCGTCATTGCCGCCGTCGCGGTCGCGGCGGGGGCCGCGGTCACGATCGCCGCCGCCTTCGCCCCGGGGACCGCGATCGCGGTCACGGCCGCCGCGATCGCCACGGCCTTCGCCGTCGCGGCGGGGGCCGCGGTCGCGGCCGCCACGGCCGCGATCGCCCCTGTCGCCCCGATCACCACGGCCTTCGCCGCGGGGACGCTCTTCGCGCGGGGGACGGGTGTCCTCCAGCTCGGCTCCGGTCTCCTGATCGACGACACGCATCGACAGACGGACCTTGCCGCGCTGATCGATCTCAAGGACCTTGACCTTCACTTCCTGACCCTCGGAGTGCGCGTCCGACACCTTCTCAACCCGCTCGTTGCGGATCTCGGAGACGTGGACGAGTCCGTCCTTGCCGCCCATGAAGTTCACAAAGGCGCCGAAATCGACGAGGTTCACGACCTTGCCGGTGTAGACCTTGCCCACCTCCGGCTCCTCGACGATGCCCTGGATCCAGCGGCGCGCCGCCTCGATCTGGTTCACGTCCGACGAGCTGATCTTGATCAAGCCCTCGTCGTCGATGTCGACCTTGGCGCCCGTCTCCGCGACGATCTCGCGGATCACCTTGCCGCCGGTACCGATGACTTCGCGGATCTTCGACTTGTCGATCTGCATCGTCTCGATCCGCGGCGCGTGAGCCGAAAGCTCGCCGCGCACTTCGCCAAGCGCCTTGGCCATCTCGCCGAGGATATGGTTGCGCCCTTCCGTCGCCTGCGAAAGCGCGACCCGCATGATCTCCTCGGTGATGCCGGCGATCTTGATGTCCATCTGCAGGGCGGTGATGCCCTCGGACGTGCCCGCCACCTTGAAGTCCATGTCCCCGAGATGATCCTCGTCGCCGAGGATGTCGGAGATGACGGCGAAGTCGTTGCCCTCGAGGATCAGGCCCATGGCGATACCCGCGACCGGCCGCTTCAGCGGAACGCCCGCATCCATCAGCGACAGCGAAGCGCCGCAGACGGTCGCCATCGACGAGGAGCCGTTGCTCTCGGTGATGTCGGCGAGGACTCGGATCGTGTAGGGGAACTCGTCCTTCGTCGGCAGCATCGGGTGGATCGCCCGCCAGGCGAGCTTGCCGTGGCCGACCTCACGCCGCCCCGGAGCGCCGAAGCGTCCGACTTCGCCGACCGAATAGGGCGGGAAGTTATAATGCAGCATGAAATGCTCGTAATTGAGGCCGGTGAGGCCGTCGATCATCTGCTCCGCGTCCTTGGTGCCGAGCGTCGTGGTGACGATCGCCTGGGTCTCGCCGCGCGTGAAGAGCGCCGAGCCGTGGGTCCGCGGCAGGAAGCCGACCATCGCCTCGATCGGGCGGACCGTCTTCGTGTCGCGGCCGTCGATACGGCGGCCTTCCTTCAGGATGGCGGTGCGGACGATCTCGGCTTCGAGCTTCTTGCCGAGCTTGGAGGCCTTGAGCTTGGTCGCGGGGTCCGCGTCGGCATAGGCGTCCTTGAGCGGCGTCTTGGCGGCAGCGATTGCAGCGACGCGCTCTGCCTTCTTGGTGAGCTTGTACGCGCCTTCGAGGCCGTTGCCGGCGAGCTCGCGGAGTTTGCCGAGGATCGTGCCGCTCTCTTCGTCGTCGGTGGCAAGCTCCCAAGGCTCCTTGGCGGCCTGCTCGGCGAGGCGGATGATCGCGTCGATCACCGGCTTCGACTGCTCGTGCGCGAACATGACGGCGCCGAGCATGACTTCCTCGGAAAGCTCCTTGGCTTCGGATTCCACCATCAGCACCGCGTCGCGCGTGCCGGCGACTGCGAGGTCGAGCTCGCCTTCCGCGATCTGCTCGAGCGACGGATTGAGCTGATACTCGCCGTCCTTATAGCCGACGCGGGCGGCCGCGATCGGGCCCATGAAAGGAACGCCCGAAAGCGTCAGCGCGGCGGACGCGGCGATCATCGCCAGGATGTCGGGCTCGTTCTCGCCGTCATAGGACAGCACGTGAGCGATCACGAGGACTTCGTTGTAGAAACCTTCGGGGAAGAGCGGGCGGATCGGCCGGTCGAT
>NZ_DASVUE010000202.1:0-2423 GCF_036387215.1 Allosphingosinicella sp.
CCCTTGATGACTCCGTAGGAGGCGCGGAAGCGGTTGCCGCCGAGATCGCCCTTGTCGCCGGCGTGGAGCGGCATGTGGAGATCGCCGACGAAGTGGACGAGGAAGGCGAGCGCCATCACCCGCTCGCGCACCGGCAGCGTCTTGTCGGCAAGCAGCTTCGCGTTGCGATCGATCTGGGCGGAGACGCAATTGCCGTCGCGGCAGGGCGTCTTGATGTCGAACGGCTTGCAGATGTCGACATTCTGATAATGCCAGGGCGAGGCGTAGCTGAACCGCTCGCCGAGCGTCTTCACGCAATCGGGCCAATAGCTTGCATCGGCGATGTTGCGGATCGGGCAGGTCGGCGTCTCGAGCAGCGCCGACCGGGCGATCAGCCGCTGGATCGCGGCCCGCGTCTGCGGCTTCACCCTTGCCTCGGCGACCCGGGCGACGGTCCAATGGCCATATTCCCACCATGCCGCAGCCGGGGAGGCAGCGAGGAGGAGCGCGAGGAAGAGAAAGAATCTACGCATGGGTCCCTTTAACCATAATCCCGGCCGAAGCTTGCTGATATAGTGAGGCTCGACTCGACCGAGTCCCCGGAGGTGCCCAGATGCTCTTCTACCGGCTTGATACCTTCAAGGCCGAAGGCGGCCAGCCGATCGCCTCCGATCGGATCGCCGCCCTCGACGATGTCGAGGCCGTGCGCGTCGCCAGGTCGATGGACGAAGGTCATCCGATGGAGCTCTGGTGCGGGGACAGGAAGGTGAAGACCTTCGCCTCCCGAGAAGCCGAGGCCGCGGGCTGAGGAAACCAGAACAGAAACCTGATTGCTCCCGGAACGCCCACCCCGACAGCGATCCACCTCCCGCCCCGGATCGTCCGGGGCGCTTTGCATCCGGGCCGGGTTCATTCGTCGCCGAAGATCTGGACGACCATCCCATCGGCTGATGCCTTGCCGCGATACATACCGGCGCTGTTGAACGACCAGCCGGCTTCGCCCGAACGCGAAACGAAGATGAAGCCGCCGGTGCCGCCGAGCTCGCCCACTTCGGCGATGACAGCATCGGAAGCCGCCTTGGCGGTCTGGCCGAGCATCCGGACTCGCGCGCAGATTTCGTGGGCGGCCGCCTCGCGGATGAAATATTCGCCCGATCCGGTTGCGGAAACGGCGCCGGCGCGGTCGTCGGCGTAGGTGCCGGCGCCGATGATCGGGCTGTCGCCGATCCGGCCCCAGCGCTTGCCGGTGATCCCGCCCGTCGAGGTCGCTGCGGCGACATGCCCTCCAGTGTCGAGCGCCACCGCACCGACGGTGCCGTATTTCATGTCGACGTCGAACCAGCCGTCCCTGTTGCTGAGCATATCGTCGAGCGCCTGCCGCCGCGCGGGGGTGGAGAACCATTCGGGCCCCGCCTGCTCCAGCCCCTGGTCGCGCGAGAACTGATCGGCGCCGCCGCCGCTCAGCATCACGTGCGGGCTCTTTTCCATGACGGCGCGTGCAAGGCTCACCGGATTGCGGGTGGCGGTGGCGCCCGCAACGGCGCCGGAGCGGCGCTCGCGCCCTTCCATGATCGCCGCATCGAGCTCGGTCGTGCCCTGGTAGGTGAAGACGGAGCCGCGGCCGGCGTTGAAATGGGCATTGTCCTCGAGCTTCTTGACCGCCGCCTCCACCGCGTCGAGCGCGCTTCCGCCCGCGGTGAGGATATCGGAACCGACCTCGAGCGCATTGGCCAAAGCTGCGCGGATCTCCCGCTCCTGGTCCGCGCCAATGACGTCGCGTTCGAGAATGCCCGCCCCGCCATGGACCACGATCTTCCAGGCATGCGGCTGGTCGGAACTGGTCATCGGTGAAGGCTCCGAGGGCAGGGGTATCAAGCGGATAGGCGCCCGCATAGCCACAAAGCGCCGCCGCCGCCACCCGCCCCCGCCCTGCGCTTCCGAATGCGCTTGACGACTCTCCGGTCATATAATTATGATATCATCATTCCAGGGAGGGAAATGATGGCGACGTCTGCAACAGGTTCGAGCGATCTGAAAGCGCTGCGGCTGTCCGAAGAACGGCAGGCCGCGACTCAGAACGGCTATGTGATGCTGCTGGTGCTTCTGGCGGCGGTGGCAGTCCTGCTCGCCGGGTTCGGAATCGCGGCCGGCGGCAACGAGGACGCCGGGCTGATCCTCATGGCCGTTGGCGGCCTTGCGACCGCCTTCGTTGCCGCCGGCTTCTATTTCCTGCAGCCGAACCAGGCGGCGGCGATCCTGCTGTTCGGCGATTATCGCGGCACGGACCGCAGCTCGGGCCTTCGCTGGCGGCTGCCGTGGCTGACGCGGACCAAGATCTCGACCCGGGTCCACAACGTCACGTCCGAGCGGCTGAAGGTGAACGATCTGCGCGGCAACCCGATCGAGATCGCCTCGAACGTCGTCTGGCGCGTCACCGATACGGC
>NZ_DASVUE010000203.1:0-3773 GCF_036387215.1 Allosphingosinicella sp.
GCCTCGATCGGCCGCTACGGGCCCTATCTCGCGCATGACGGCAAATATGCGAAGCTCGGCTCCACCGCCGACGTATTCGAGACCGGCATGAATGCGGCGGTGGTGAAGCTGGCCGAGGCAGCCGCGGGCGGCGGCCGCGCGCGCGGATCGCGTGAGCCGCTGAAGGTGCTGGGCGCCCACCCCCGCACCGAAGCCGAGATCAAGCTGATGGAGGGCCGGTTCGGCCCCTACGTCACCGACGGCACCACCAACGCCACGCTCCCGAAGTCGCTCTCACCCGATGCGCTGACGATCGAGGAGGCCGCGCAGCTGATCGATGATCGCGCCGCTAAGGGCCCGCCGGCGAAGAAGGGACGGGCGAAGAAAGCGGCTCCGAAGAAGAAGGCTCCGGCCAAGAAGAAGAAGGCTTAGCCCACACTGCCCAGAGCAGCCCGGCCGCGAAGATGATTGGAGTGGTCGGGGAGAAGGGGAAGCAGATCGCAAGCGCGGCTGCGGGGAGGCTGGCCCGACGGACACCCGGCCGAGTCAGCAGCAGCGCCGCTGCCGGCAGCAGCGATGCGGCTTCGTAAGGAAGGGCATAGGGCGTGCAGAGCAGGCTTCCGCAGACGATGGCGCCTCCCCGGAGCGCCGGGTCGTCCGATCGGCGGAAGACATGCCAGCAGCAGGCGAGGCCCAGCAGCGCGCCTCCGGCGGCGGTGGCAAGAGCTGCGGAGCCGCCGAGGCCCGCCGAATGGCTGAGAGCCGCGGGGGTGATGCCGTTGGCGATGAAGCCGTTGCTCCGGATGAGGGCGTCGAAGTCCGCGACCGCCTCCAGCCAGCCGAACCAGAGGGGCGGGCCCTGGAGCAGCAGGGAGACGATTCCGACGGTCGCCCCGGCCGCCAGCGCCGAGAGCAGCGCCCGCCATTCCCGGCTGGCGATCAGCGCCACCGGCACGAGCAACGCCGCCTGCGGCTTCAGAAGCGCAGCGCAGGCGAACAGGATGCCGGCCGCGGTCGGCCGGCGCGAGAGCAGGACCAGAGCCCAATGGATCAGGCCGCCCACGATCAACGTCACCTGGCCGGCGATCACGGCCCAATGAAAGGCAGGGGCGACCGGCAGCGCGAGCAATGCCGGCCTGCCGGCGCTTCGTTCGACTGCGGAGATGAAGAGTGTGAGGCCGAGGGCGGTCCATATCGCACAGGCCGCCCACATCGGCATCGCTGCAAGAGGCTTCATCGCCAGCAGCAGCGTGGGCGGGCTTACGAAGGCACGGAGGCCGGTCTCCCCCAGCGCCACCAGCGCCGCCATGAGCGCCGCCTGATCGTAGACCATGCCGCCCGGAAGGCGGCTTGCTGCCCAGAAGACCCTGAAGTCGGCCCCGAGCCAGCTTGCGACGGGGACCGACAAATAGATGAACCACGTGACGATCGCAGCCGCCAGTCCGAGCGTCGCTACGAACAGCAGCCGCTGCAGGTCCGCACGGGCAACGCCCTCAGAGGCCTTCGAACGTTCCATCTTTCCCCGCGCAAGCCTCCTCCCGCCGGGGACCCTAGCGGGAACATGGTTTAAGAGCCGTTTACCATCGCCTGCGCGCCGCAAGCTCGGCAGGCGGGATCCTTGACGATACGGATGGCGCGCATGCCGGGAGCAAGGCCGTCGAAGACGTGAAGCTTGCCGGTGGCGTTGCCGCCGAAGCCGACGACCTGGCGGATCGCCTCCAGCGCCGCGAAGCTCCCCGCAATGCCCGCCATCGCGCCCAGCACGCCGAGTTCGGAGCAGCTGTCGCAATCCTCGGCATCGAAAGCGTCGCCGACGAAGCAGCGGTAGCAGGGCGCGTCCGCCTCCCACCCGCGGAACGTCCCAACCTGCGCCTGGAACTGCCCGATCGCCGCCGACACGAGTGGGATGCGCGCCGCGGTGCATTGATCGGAGACGATCAGCCGCGTCGCGAAATTGTCGCTACCGTCGAGGACAGCGTCCGCCCCCATGACCAGATCCGCCGCATTCCCGGCAGTAAGGCGCGTCCGAACGCCTTCGAACCGCACATCCGGGTTCAGGCCGGCCACTGTTTCAGCCGCGACCTCCACCTTCGCGCGGCCGACGTCACCGGTGGCGAACAGGATCTGGCGCTGGAGATTGTCGAGGCTCACGACATCGTCGTCGATCGCCGTCAGTCGGCCGACCCCCGCCGCCGCCAGATACTGGAGCGCGGGCGATCCGATCCCGCCGACGCCGATCAGCACCACGTGCGCTGCCAGCAGCTTCCCCTGGCCTTCGCCGCCAATCTCCTTGAGGACGATATGCCGGGCGTAGCGGTCGAGCTGCGCGTCGCTGAGGCTCACCGCCCGGTCGATCCGAACCCGCCGGAGCCCCGCCGGGTCTCGCCGAGCACGCCTACTTCGGTGAACAGGGCCCGCTGGACCGGCGCCGGAACGAGCTGCGCGATCCGCTCGCCGCGCACCACCTCGAATGGTTCGGCGCCGAGATTGGCGAGGATCACCTTCACCTCTCCCCGATAGTCGCTGTCGATCGTGCCCGGCGTGTTGAGGCAGGTGATGCCGTGCCTCAGCGCTAGGCCGGAGCGCGGGCGCACCTGCACTTCATAGCCGTTCGGGATCGCGATCGCGAAGCCGGTGGCGACCGCATGCCGCTCGCCCGGCGCCAGGGTCAGGCTCTCCGCCGCCACGACGTCGAGGCCTGCCGCGTGCTCGCTGGCATAAGCGGGAAGCGGGAGGCCTTCGCCATGCGGCAGGCGCTGATATTCGATCTTGATCGGATGCATGTTTCGAAAACCCCGTTGCAGGCGCCCCTCTAGCAAACCGGACGGTGATTGCGACGATTTCCGCGGACGCCTAAGTCGCATCGGCAGGCGTTGGCGAAGGAGATGAAGGTGGTTGCGAGCGAGCCGGTAAGCGTTTGGGACGTCGGCGCCGAGCTTGGCGAGGGGCCGGTCTGGGTGGAGCGGGACCGCGCGCTCTGGTTCACCGACATCAAGCGTCAGCAAATCCACCGCTTCGATCCGGAGAGCGGCGGGCGGAAGAGCTGGGACGCGCCCGAGCAGGTAGGCTTCGTCCTTCCAGCGGCGGGTGGCGGCTTCGTGGCCGGGCTCATGAGCGGTCTTCACCGCTTCAACGAGGTGAGCGGCGATTTCGAGCGCATCGCCGAGGTGGATTCGCACCTTCCGGAGAATCGGCTGAACGACGGCGTCGTCGATCCCGCCGGGCGGATCTGGTTCGGCACGATGCACAACGGGGAGCGCGATACCTCGGGAAGCTTCTACCGCTTTGAAAACGGCCAGGTGATCCACACCGGCCTCACCAACATCTGCATCACCAACGGCCCGGCGCTCTCGCCCGACGGGCGCATCCTCTACTTCATCGATACGCTGGCGCGGACGATCGATGCCTGCGACGTTGCGGATGACGGCTCGCTCGGGCCCGCCCGCCCGTTCGTCCGCATTGCTCCTGAGGACGGCAACCCCGACGGTCCGACGATCGACAGCGAGGGCTGCGTCTGGGTGGGCATGTACAACGGCTGGCAGGCGCTCCGCTATTCGCCCGCCGGGGAGCTCGTCGAGCGCGTGCGCTTCCCGGTCGGCAACATCACCAAGCTCGCATTCGGCGGCCCGGACCTCAAGACGGTCTTCGCGACCACCGCTCGCCAGCTCCTGAAGCCGGAAGAGCTCGAGCGGCAGCCTCAGGCGGGGAACCTCTTCTCCTTCCGGGTCGATGTTCCCGGCATCCCTGGATCGCTCGTCGCGATTTAAGCGAGCGCGTCCGCGATCCGCTCCGCC
>NZ_DASVUE010000204.1:0-1942 GCF_036387215.1 Allosphingosinicella sp.
GATGCCGACGGAGGCGTCGCCGATGTGTACGACTTCTGCCCGCGCTTCGAGCGGACCGGCCGCGTCTACCGCCCGGTGGCCTTCGTCCGCATCGTTCGGCCGATCAGCGGCGCGCCCCGGATCCGTGTCTCGCTCAATCCGGCGGCCGATTGGGGAGCGAAGGACGCCGAGCGCACGAGCGGAAGCAACCACGTCCGCTTCCTCCTGAAGCCGCAGCCGCTCCGGCTCACCACCGACGCACCGGTCGGCCGCGTGATGGAAGGCCGCGCCTTCCGGCTCGAAAAGCCGCTCCACTTCTTCCTAGGGCCGGACGAGCCGTTCCAGGGCAATATCGGCCACACCGTCGCCTCAATGCTTCACCAGACGTCCGACCATTGGCGCGAATGGGTGCGGGGGCTTGCGACGCCGCTCGAATGGCAGAACGTCGTCATCCGCGCGGCGATCACGTTGAAGCTCTGCCAGCAGGAGGAGACTGGTGCGATCGTCGCGGCGCTTACCACCTCCATTCCCGAAGCTGCCAATTCCGGGCGGAACTGGGACTATCGCTACTGCTGGATCCGGGACGCTTATTACACCGTGCAGGCGCTGAACCGCCTCGGCGCGCTCGACGTGCTGGAGGGCTATCTCGGTTACCTGCGCAACATCGTCGACGATGCCCAGGGCGGGCACATCCAGCCGCTCTATTCGGTCGCCGGCGAGGCCAAGCTTGAGGAGGGGGAGGCGGACGCGCTCGGCGGCTATCGCGGCATGGGGCCTGTGCGGGTCGGCAACGCGGCCTACCACCAGATCCAGCACGACGCCTACGGCCAGATCGTCCTCTCCAACGTCCAGGCCTTCTTCGACGAGCGGCTGTTCCGAAAGGCCGGCGCGGACGACTTCGCAGCGCTGGAGAGGGTGGGCGAGCGCGCCTGGGCGATGCACGACCAGCCCGACGCGGGCCTGTGGGAGTTCCGGACGCGGCAATCGGTCCACACCTACAGCTCGGTGATGTGCTGGGCGGCGTGCGACCGGCTTGCGAACGCTGCAGCGGTGCTCGGCCTGGAGGAGCGGGCGGCGCTTTGGCGCGAGCGGGCGCAGGCGGTGCGGGCGCGGATCGAGACGGAGGCGTGGTTCGAGCCCGAGCGGCGCTTCGCCGCCACGTTCGGCGGCGACGAACTCGACGCGAGCCTGCTCCAGCTCATCGACATGCGCTTCCTGGAGCCGGACGATCCGCGCTTCCTCGCCACCTTCGAGGCGGTGGAGAAGGGGCTTCGGCGCGGCGAGCACATGCTTCGCTACGCGGCCGAAGACGATTTCGGGCTGCCCGAGACCGCGTTCAACTTCTGCACCTTCTGGCTGATCGAAGCGCTTCATATCGTTGGGCGGGAGGAGGAGGCGCGCGAGCTTTACGAGCATATGCTGACCCGGCTCACGCCCGCGGGCCTCCTCTCGGAGGACACGGACTTCCACACCGGCGAACTCTGGGGAAACTATCCGCAGACCTATTCGCTGGTCGGCCTCATCAACTGCGCCGTCCTCCTTTCGCGACCATGGAGTTCGATCCGGTGAGCCGCCTCATTGTCATCTCCAACCGAGTGTCCGCTCCGCGCGCGGACGATCCGAAGGGCGCGCAGGGCGGGCTTTCGGTGGCGCTTGCCGCCGCCCTTCGGGAGTATCGCGGCCTCTGGTTCGGCTGGTCGGGCAACAAGACCGAGGAGTTCACCGGCCATATCGACTTCCAGCGCCACCAGGGCGTGACGACCGCGACGATCGACCTCGAGGAACAGGACGTCGAGGAATATTACAACGGTTACGCCAACCGAACCTTGTGGCCGCTCTTCCACTACCGGATCGACCTGGCGGAGTATGACCGCAGCTTCGCGGGCGGCTACGAGCGCGTCAACGAGCGCTTCGCTGAGACGGTGTGCCCGCTCATTGAGCCGGACGACCTCATCTGGATCCA
>NZ_DASVUE010000205.1:0-2004 GCF_036387215.1 Allosphingosinicella sp.
CGCGCGCAACAACGCCCGCTTCGCGATCTGCGGGATGATCGACAGCTATAATGGCGGCCAGCCGCCCGCGCTTCGCTATCTGATGCGGATCATCGGCGCGCGGATCATGCTGAAGGGCTTCATCTACACCGATTATCTGCCGGAGATGCCGGACTTCTACCGCGACATGGGCGGCTGGATCGCTAGCGGGCAGGTGAAATCCCGCGAGACGGTGCTGGAGGGGATCGAGACCGTGCCGGAAGCATTCCTCGGCCTCTTCAAGGGCGAGAATATGGGCAAGATGCTGGTGAGGCTCTAGCGGCCGGCACTTGGCATCTTCGGGGCCCGGGGATACCCTCTTCGCAGGGACGAGGGGGATCGGATGGCGACAGGCAATGGAGAACCCGGCGCTCCCATCAACCTGGCTCATGAACCGGCCTTCCGGCTTGGCGAAGTGGAAGTTCATCCCCCGACGCGGCAGGTGATCCGCAACGGCAAGAGCGAGACGCTCGAACCGCGCGTGATGCAGGTCCTGGTCGCCCTCGCCCGGGCGAATGGGGCGATCCTGACCCGCGACGAGCTGATCGAGCGGTGCTGGGGCGGCCGGATCGTAGGCGAGAATGCGATCCACCGGGTGATCTCGCGCGTTCGCGATATCGCTTCGAACCTTGGGAACGACTCGTTCCAGCTCGAGACGATCACAAAAGTGGGTTATCGAATGGTGGTCGACGGTGCGCCTCCGCCCAGCCTCGCGATCCCCGGGCAGGCGGGTGAGGGGCAGCGACAGGATGTCGGCCGCCGCCTCGTCGTCGGAGGCGCGGTGGCGGCGATCGTGGCAGGCGCGGCCGCACTCTATTTCAGAAACGCCGCCCCGTCCGCCCACGCGCCGTCGGCCGAGGCGCTCGAACTGTATCGCCGAGGCGTGCAGGCGCAGCGCCAGGGCCTGCCCGATCAGAGGAAGCAGGTGATCGCCTATTTCGAGCAGGCGGTCGAGGCGGATCCCCTTTATTCCGACGCGTGGGGCGCGCTGGCGCTCGCCTATCTCCATGTCCTGCAAAGCTCTCCCGGCACCGAAGGGCCCCGAGCGGAGCAGATGCGCTCGGCTGCGCGCCGCGCGCTGGCGCTGGATCCGGACAATGCCGACGCCCAGGCCGCATTGGTCCTGATCAGGCCATGGTATCGCGACTGGGCGAGATCCGAGCGCGACCTGCGCCGGCTGCTGGCGCGCTACCCCGATCACTGGCTGCTGCGCTTCCACCTCGCGGTGATCCTCTACGAAGTCGGGCGCTGGGAGGAAGGCATCCAGCACAACCGAAAGCTGCTCGACAGCGACTCGTTCCTGCCGATGGCGACCAGCTTCCTCGTTTTCGCTTTGTGGAGCGGAGGGCGGCTGCGGGAGGCCGACAGCCTGGTGGACTCGGCGCTCGAGCGCTGGCCGCAATATCAGTTGCTTTGGGACACGAAATACGAGCTGCTGGCATTTAGCGGCCGGTCGGCTGCGGCAATCGCCTTCGTGAACGATCCGGACAAGTGGATCGCCGGCTCGGATACGGCCGCGGTGTCCAGTCGGATCGTGCTCGCGCGGGCGATCGGAACTCGCGACCCCGGCGCAGTCGCAGCCGCGCTCTCCGCGCAGCGGGCAATGCTGATCGAGCAGGCCGGCTCCGCGCCCGTCGTCGCGCCCGTCTTCGCGGCGCTGGGGCGGGCCGACCTGGCCTTCGAGGCCCTTGAGGCTTATTTCCGCGAAGGTCCGGTGGCCGCCGGCCAGGAGCAGCCGCGCTACACCCAATTCCTCTTCACCCCGCCAATGGCGCCGTTGCGGGCCGATCCGCGCTTCGGGGCGATCACCAGGGCTATCGGCCTGGAAGATTACTGGCGTTCGGCACGCATCCCGCCGGACTATCGCAGGGGCTGAATCGGGCACCTGGCGGGCTTTAAGGGCCGCTGCGAGGGGAAAAATCAGACCTCCGTCAGGTCCATCAGCAATTCATCAGCGCGGCGTTGTCGCCCCACGCGTCCGCCTCG
>NZ_DASVUE010000206.1:0-6736 GCF_036387215.1 Allosphingosinicella sp.
GCCGAGGCGGTATCCGATCTGTTCGCAAGCAAGGTCTACGGCGTCGGCTACATCATCGCCCCGATGGTGGAGACGCCCTATGCGCTCTCGAAATTCATCGACGCCAAGAAAAAGACCCACGGCGCGAACGAGGAGCAGACCGAATTTCTGATCAACGTGGAGACGGAAACGACGCTTCAGAACCTTGACGGGATGGTGCCGCTCGCGCGCGAGGGAGGGGTCGGGCTCGTTTTCGGCCGCGTGGATTTCACCTTGTCCCGGGGCATGCCTCGCGGCGCCATCAACGAGCGGTCGATCACGGACGCGGTCCTTAAGGTCGCCAACGCCTGCCGCGATGCCGATCTGGACCTCGTCGTCGGCGGCTCCGTTTCGGGCGATGCGGTCGAGGCGCTGCGGGAGATCCAGAAGGTTCGGCTCGACCGGTTCGAGACGCGGAAGGTGATCTTCGAGGGCGCGGCGGTCACGAACGACGCGATTTTCGCGGGCATCGCCAATGCGGTCGAGTTCGAATTGCTCTGGCTCAAGAACAAGCGGGATTATTACCAGCGCATCGCCGAAGAGGATTTGCCGCGTATCGAGATGATGGAAGCGCGGATGCGGAACCAGACGCAGCAGTCGGGCTCGGCAGGCTGATCCCTCAGGCCTTCTCGCCGTCCACGAAAACGAACCTGCGCATTGCGAAGTAGGTGAAGACGGCGAGCAACGGCAGCACCAGCGCGCCGGCGATCAGCGGCTCGATCCCGGCCCGTTCGAGCGCGTGCAGGGCGGCGATGCTGAGACCCATCTGCACGACGTAGACGGCGATGAAGCGGGGCAGGAGGCGGCCGGCCTTGCTTCCGAACACGATCCGGCCGGTCGAGACGAAATTGAAAAGGACGCCCAGCACGGTCCCCACGATCACCGCTGCCGTCACCGACAGGCCGATCAGGATCAGGGCTGCGAAGATCGCGTAGCCTACGAGCGTGTTGAGGCCGCCGACGAACAGGAACCTGACAAAGCGACGAAGCTCCGCATTGTGAAGCCATCCTTCCGGGCCGCCCTTCAATCGCATCCGTTCAACTGCCCTGCCCTTGCCGTGACTGCGCCACTACACGGTTGCGGCGCCATGCCAAGCAGGCTTATCTCGGGCTGGAAAGTGCGGCGAAGAGGCTTTAACGGCGGAAAGATCCTCAAGAAGCCGGTGAAAAGCCTCCCAGAGAGAGCCGCTCCCGGCGAACCATCGTCTCATCCACTCCTTCAAACGCTGGACCAACCCGATCTCATGGCGAACTGGAACGATCTGAAGGTCTTCGTGACCGGCCATACCGGTTTCAAGGGGAGCTGGCTCTGCCTGTTGCTCGAGGAACTGGGCGCCAAGGTCAGCGGCTATGCGCTTGCCCCGCCGACGCAGCCGAGCCTTTATGACGCCGCGGAGATAGGCCGCTCCGTCGACAGCGTCATCGACGACATACGCGATTATGACGCGCTGCTGGCGGCGATGCGCGCCGCGACGCCGGACGTGGTGTTCCATCTCGCCGCGCAGCCTCTGGTCCGATACTCCTACGAGCACCCGGTGGAGACCTATGCGACCAACGTCATGGGCACGGTCCACGTCCTGGAGGCGGTACGGGCGCTGGGGACCGTCAAGGCGGTCGTCGCCGTCACCAGCGACAAATGCTATGAGAACCGGGAATGGGTTTACCCGTACCGAGAAACCGACCCAATGGGCGGGCACGATCCCTATAGCAGCAGCAAGGGCTGTTCCGAGCTGGTGATCGCCGCCTACCGCGCGTCCTATTTTCCTGCCGATCGGCTGGCGGAGCACGGCACTGCGCTCGCGTCCGTGCGCGCAGGCAACGTCATCGGCGGCGGCGACTGGGCGCTCGACCGGCTGGTGCCCGATCTGGTGCGCGCGTTCGAGGCAGGCGAGGCGCCGGTGATCCGTTCGCCGGGTGCCGTTCGCCCGTGGCAACACGTGCTCGAGGCGCTGCATGGCTACGTCCAGATCGCGGAGCGGCTTCTCGCGGGGCAGGAGCGCTTCGCCGAAGCCTGGAACTTCGGTCCGACCGAGGAGGATGCGCGGCCCGTGGCCTGGATCGTCGACCGGATGGCGGCCGCCTGGGGCGTGGAGAGCGGCTGGCGCGACTGGCAGGGCGAGATTCCGCACGAAGCGGGCCTGCTCAAGCTCGACTGTTCCAAAGCACGGGCCGAGCTCGGATGGCGCCCGAGGCTGAGCCTCGAGCAGGCAATTGACTATATCGTCACCTGGCATAAAGCGGTCGCCGGAGGCGAGAGCGCACTCGAGGTCAGCCGCCGGCAGATCCGGGATTTCCTCCTTCTCCGCCCGGGAAGATCAGAGGCTCCCAGCGCTTCATCCCCTCCACCTGCTGCCGCTTCGGCTATGGGCGCGAGCGGGTCGTGAGCCACTCCTTCAGATGCGGATCGGAACAGTCAACATGATCGGACAGATGCTGGCCGCGAGCGGCCGCCAAGAGGGGCGCTGATGGAACTGCTCTTCGTCCTCGACTTCGACGGGGTTCTCTTCAACAGCAATTTCGAGGCCTATACGGTCGCCCAGCACGCCGCTGCAGGGAAAGACGAATATCGGCAGGACGTCTCGTTCATCGAGTTCGAGAGCTTCCGCGCCGTCGTGACCGACGCCTGGCATTATAACCGCCTCTACAGCAAGTCGAAGGGCATCACCGTGCCCGCGATGCTGCGGGAGGTCGAGCCGGACGAAGACGATTGGGCGTTCGCCACCGCGTTCTTCGCAGCGCGCGAGGAGATCACCAAGGATCCGGAATGGCCGAAGGCGATGCCGCCCTACGACTTCTTCTTCCTGCTGAAGCCGCTCTTGCTGTCGCACCCGCACCGTTTCGCGATCCTTTCGACGCGAAACGTCGATTCCATCCGTCAGGCGCTGGCGTTCCACGGGGCCGACGTCGTGCGGGTGTTCGGCCAGGAGGATATACGCCGGGCCGGCTCCAAGCTGGCGGTCGCGCAGGAGCAGAACTGGCTCGAGCGCGGCAAGTGGCTGATCGTCTACGTGGACGACATGAACTCGCACCTCGAGCCGTTCGAGGGCATGGTCCACCTGCCGCTCCACGCCAATTGGGGCTATGACCAGAGCGATCTCAGCAGCCTCAGCCACCATCAGATATTCACGATCATCTCCTCGCTCCTGACCCTTACCGAGAAGCAATCCTGATGAAGTACAGCGATCAGATCGGCGCCTGGCTGCAGGCGGCCGGTTACACCCATTATTTCTACGTCGGCGGGGGCAACATCATGCACCTGACCGAGAGCCTCGACCGGTACCTGAAGGGCGTTCCGGTGGTGCATGAGGTCGCCGCTGGAATCGCTGCCGAATATTTCAACGAGATCGCAGCGCCCGCAAAGGCGCTTGCGCTGGTCACGGCCGGCCCCGGGCTCACCAACATCGTCACCGCCATTTCCGGCGCCTGGCTGGAAAGCCGCGAGCTGCTCGTGATCGGGGGACAGGTGAAGACCACCGATCTTGCGCTCCAGCAGGTCCGCTCGCGTGGGATCCAGGAAGTGGACGGGGTGGAGCTGGTCAAGTCGACCACCAAGCTTGCCTACCGCTTCATGAAGCCGATTTCCGCGGACGAGTTCCTCGAAACGATCGCGGTCAGCTGGACGCCGCGCAAGGGGCCCGTGTTCCTCGAGATGCCGCTCGACGTGCAGGCCGCCTCGGTTGAAGAGACCCCTCTGCCGCCGATCCGCCCGGTCACGCTTCCGGAGGCCTCGGAGCAGGATGTCGCGAGCATCGCCGACATCTACCGGCGGGCCCAACGGCCGGTGCTGCTGGTCGGAGGCGGGGTCGACCGGGCGACGGTGGACGGACTTCGCGAGCGCTTCGCCGCTCTCGAGGTGCCGGTCATGACCACCTGGAATGGCGCCGATCGCTTCGACGGCGACGATCCATTCTATTTCGGGAGGCCGAACACCTGGGGGCAGCGCAGCGCCAACATCATCATCCAGAAGTCGGACCTGATCATCGCGCTCGGCACGCGCCTGGGGCTGCAGCAATCGGGCTTCAACTGGCGCGAGTTCGGCCGCGAGGCCGTAGTGGTTCAGGTCGAGATTGACGAAGCGGAGCTCAACAAGGGCCACCCGCGGGTCGACCACCGCTTCCCCACCGACGCCAACCATTTCCTGCGCGCGCTGCTCGCGCATGATTTGCCCGCGAAGCCCGAATGGCTGGCGCAGGCGCGCCGGATTCGCCAGGCGGTCCCCCGGGTCGAGGACGTCAACACCACCGGCGAGGGCTATATCTCGCCTTACGACTTCATGGTGCGCCTCGACGCAATCACGCAGAGCAACGACCTCTTCATCCCGTGCAGCAGCGGCGGCGCTGCGACGACCTCGATGCAGGTCTACAAGCAGAAGCTCGGCCAGCGCATGGTCCACAACAAGTCGCTCGCCTCGATGGGCTATGGCCTCTCCGGAGCGATCGGCGCCGCCATTGCCGGCAAGGGCAAGCGCACCATCCTCGTCGAAGGCGACGGCGGTTTCGCCCAGAACATGCAGGAACTGGGGACGGTCGCGGTCAACAACCTCAACCTCAAGATCTTCATCTTCCACGATCAGGGCCACGCTTCGATCCGGATGACGCAGCGCAACTATTTCAACGGTAAGTATCTGGGCTGCGACCGTCCCTCCGGCCTCGGCCTTCCGGACTGGGAGAAGCTCTTTCCCGCCTGGGACATCCCGGTGATGGCGCTGCCGCTCGAATTCGAAGGCGATGCCGAGTTCCAGCGGCGGATGAGCGCGCCCGGGCCGGCCGCATTCATCGTTCCGATCGACCCCGAGCAGACCTATTTCCCCAAGATCAGCAGCCGGATCACGGCCACGGGGTCGATGGAGTCGGATCCGATCGATCAGATGACGCCCTATATCGACTATCTCGCCGACGCCTGAGCGGGGAAGGGGGGCGAGGTGTCAGGACGATCGCTGCTCCTGATCGGCGGCTCCGGCTTCTTCGGCAAGTCGTTCCTCGACGCGCACCGGCGGGGGCTGCTCGCGCCCTGGTCGATCGGGCGGATTTTCGTCGTTGCTCGCAGCGCATCGACGCTTCGGCGCGATCACCCGCAGCTGATCGGGAGCGACGTCACGCTCGCGGACATCGACGCGGCGCGCGCGGAGGAACTGCCGCAGGCCGATTTCGTCGTTCACGCCGCCAGCACCACCGATGCCCGCCGCTACGCGGAGGATCCGCAGGGCGAGAAAGCGAACATCCTGGCGGCAGTCGAGAATTACGTTCGCATTGCCCAGCGCGACCATTCTTCCAGCAGGATCGTCTATGCGAGCAGCGGCGCCGTCTACGGCCAGCAGCCGGCCGGCCTTGCCGAACTGCCCGAGGACTTCACGCCCGGGGACACGGGCGAGCTGGTCGACACCAAGCGCGACTATGCCGAGGCCAAGCGCCTGTCTGAGGAGCTCATCGCGGGGCTGGGCTCCGCCGGCGTCAGCACTGCCGTGGCGCGCTGCTTCGCCTTCGTCGGCGCCTACCTCCCGCGCGACCAGCATTTCGCCATCGGCAACTTCCTCGCCGATGGGGTGGCCGGCCGGCCGGTTCGGGTCCAGGCGCGAAAGGCCGTCTATCGCAGCTACATGCACGCCGACGATCTCGTGCGCTGGCTGATGACGCTCGCCGAAGCGGCTTCTCCCGCCTGCCCGATCTACAATGTGGGTTCGGACGAGGCGGTGACCGTCGGCGGAGCCGCGGCGATCGTCGCCGCCCGCTTCGGGGTTCCGGCCGAGGTGCCGCCGATCACCGATCCCGCGGTTGATCGGTACATACCCTCGATCGCGCGGGCGCGCGCCGAGCTCGGCCTGGAGCTGAGCCACGACCTGGCATCAGCGGTCGACGATGTCGCTTCGAGGCTGGAGATCGGCCTCGGCTGAGCGCCGGCTCAGCCCCAGACCCGCCAGGGCGCCTTTCGAGCCGCCCAAAGCTCTTCGAGATACTGCTTGTCCCGGATCGTATCCATCGGCTGGAAGAAGCCGTCATGATGGTAGGCGTGCAGCTCCCCGTCCCCGGCGAGCCGTTCCAGCGGCTCGCGCTCCCAGATCGTGCTGTCGTCGCCGAGATAGTCTTCGATTTCGCGCGAGAGGACGAAATAGCCGCCGTTGATCCAGCCGCCCTCTTCCACCGGCTTTTCGGCGAATTCCCGGACCCTGGTTCCCTCCATGCCGAGCTGGCCGAAGCGGCTCGGCGGCCGGACTGCCGTAACGGTCGCCTTGCCGCCATGGGCGCGGTGGAAGTCGATGGAAGCGCCGATATCGACGTTGCTCACGCCGTCGCCATAGGTGAGGCAGAATGTGTCGGCGCTGCCGAGATAGGGAAGGGCGCGCTTGAGGCGGCCGCCGGTCATTGTCTCGTCGCCCGTGTCGATGAGGCAGATCCGCCAGTCCTCCGCGAGGTTGCGGTGCACTTCGATCGTGCCCTTCTGGAGGTCGACGGTCACGTCCGACATGTGAAGGCCGTAATTCGCGAAATATTCCTTGATCATGTAACCCTTGTAACCAAGGCACACGACAAAATCGGTGATGCCGTGATGAGCATAGGTCTTCATGATGTGCCAGATGATCGGCCGCCCGCCGATCTCCACCATCGGCTTGGGACGGACGCCGGTCTCCTCAGCAAGCCTCGTGCCGAGGCCACCGGCGAGAATGATCGCTTTCATATATTCCTCTGAGCTCAGGCGCCGTCAGCCTCTCGGCGGGCGCGAAA
>NZ_DASVUE010000207.1:0-11067 GCF_036387215.1 Allosphingosinicella sp.
TCATCGGCAAGCGGCTGATCGGCTGGCTCGGCTTCGGCATCGGCAACTTCGTACAGGCGGCGCTGTTCGGAGCGCTCCATTCCCTTCTGGCGCTTACTCCCCAGGCAACCTCTACCCTGGTGGTCTCGATCGTCGTCTTCAGCGGCGCGATCGGGTGGTTCAACGGCTGGCTCAACGAGCGGATGGGAAAGGGTTCGATCTTGCCCGGCTGGGCCTGCCACTCGGCCGCAAACCTCTGCTCCTATCTCACGCTGGCTCTGGCAGTCGCCTAGCCGATGAGGGTCTCGCGGACGTTCGCGCCGGCATAGGCCGCGTAGAGCTCCGAACCCTCCTCAAGCGTGATCGACACTTCGCCATCGGCAAGCCAGACGCTTCCGGGCTCCAGCGGCCGGCCTGAGGCCTCGAACTCGCCGCTGACCGGCACGAGCCAGACCGGGTCGCCTTTGGTGGCTGCCAGTGGGCCTTCAAGACCCCGAGACCAGCGCTCGAGCACGAATGCTCCGCCCTCCGCAAGGATCTCCCGGCCGTCGGGACGCGTGTAGGGCATCATCGGTGCGATGTACGGCGCGGGGTCGGCGGCGTCGATGCCGGCATCGAGGTGAAGCTCGCGCGGGCGGCCGTAATCGTAGAGGCGGTAGGTAAGGTCCACATTCTGCTGAATCTCGATCAGGATCAGCCCGGGGCCCAGCGCGTGCACCGTACGGGCGGGCGAATAGATGATGTCTCCGGGAGCGGCGGGGCGCCAATCGACCAGCTGTTCGATCGATCCATCCTGCGCCGCGCGGCGCAGTTCCTCGGGCGACACCCGTTCCCGCAGCCCGAGCCCGATCGTCGCCCCCGGATCCGCGTGCAAGACGATCCAGGCCTCGTCCTTTCCGCGCCTGTGGCCGGCCCGGCGGGCGGCGGCATCGTCGGGATGGACCTGGATGGACAGCTTGTCGGACGTAAAGAGATATTTGACGAGCAGTTCAGGGTCGGACCCGGCCGGATCTTCGAACCAGATTTCGCCCAGCGGCTCCGCGCCGTCATATCGGCCGCCGAACATTTCGGGCAGGTCGCGGCGCCCCCAGACCTTCTCCACTCTCTTTTCGGTCAGCCTCGTCACGCTCATTCGCCGCCCTCCAGCAGATCCTGGGCAAGCGCGAAACCGCCTGCGAGACCGGCTTGATCCCCGAGCCCGGGCGGGACGATGAAGGGCGATCCATCGGCGGGGCCGGTCTCCACATAGCCGTTCAGCCACCGCAGCATCGCCTTCTCCACCCCGGCGTGCAGCGCGCCGCCAGTCATCACGCCGCCGCCGATCACGATCCGCTGCGGGCTCGCGATGAGGACCAAAGTCGCACAGACCTGCCCCAGATAGTCGGCGAGGATGGAGCGGAAGGGATGGTCCGGCTCCAGCTCGGTCAGCGTCTTCCCGAACCTCTCCATGATCGCGGGGCCGCTGGCGAGGCCCTCCGCGCAATCCTCATGATAAGGGCAGCGGCTGGAATAGGAATCGCCGGGGTCTCTCCTGATGCGCACGTGGCCGATCTCCGGATGGGCGGCGCCGTGAAGGGCCTCGCCGTTGATCGCGATGCCGCCGCCGATGCCGGTGCCGACGGTGAGATAGGCGATGCTGCCAAGGCCGCGCCCGGCGCCCCAGCGGGCTTCTGCAAGCGCTGCTCCGTTGACGTCGGTGTCGAGGTTCACCGGGGAGCCGAGCCTCCGCCCCAGGTATCCCCCCACGTCGGCGCCCGCCCAGCCGGGCTTGGTGGTGCGCCCCATGCGGCCCCAGCCGGGCGAGCCGGGCCGGATGTCGATCGGCCCGAACGAGGCGATCCCCAGCGCCTCCGGCTGGCCCAACTCCTCTCTCGCCTCGTCGAAAAAGTCGGCGACAGCCCGCAGGGTAGCGCTCGGTTCATCCGTGGAGATGCGGATCTGTCGAAGCGGCTTCAGCGGGTCACGTGCGATGGCGGCCAGGACCTTGGTGCCGCCGAGCTCGACTGCCGCGATCATGGCGTCGCCGCGCTAAACTCCAGCGCCTGGATGGTGACCGCCGGCGTCGGTGCGCGCTGCACGCGGCCGCTGATCCGGCCATGCTCGCACGTCCAGCTGAACCTGCCCTCCATGGCCGAGACCGGTATGATCGCCTCGCTCGCGGCGCAGGTGCCGACTTCCGCCTTCAGCCCCGCAAGCATCGTCTTCCAACGCGGTGCGTCGCGATCCATCAGCATGTTATTGGCGAGCGGCGCAGAGCCGATCTCGCCGGACCGCCAGACCGCCCGCGCCGCATCATAGGCGGCGGCGAGGCCGGCACTTACCGGCAGTGCAGGCTCCGCCAACGCGCCCGCCTTCTGCAGCGCCAGGGCCGCGCGGAAGGCCGCGAGGCTCGGCCCGCCATAGGTCTTGCTCGAAAAGGCGAAGATGCCGACGCCCTTCTCGGGGAGCAGAAGCACGACCGAGCCGTAGCCGGGATAGCCGCCGGTGTGGGTGACGACCCGCCCGAGGTCGCAATCGTCGAGCACGCGCCATCCCATTCCATAGGCGGTCGCCTGGCGGCATGGCGCTCCGCCGATCGCCGCGTTGCGCATCGCAGCGGCGGCGAAATTGGCGCCGGTGACGATCTCGCGTGCAGTCGAGCGCCTTACCGGCCCCTGTTCCGGCCCATCCCGTGCCGGCCAGGCTGAAAGCAGGAACGAGACCCATCTGGCATAATCGCTGGCGCTCGTCTCGACGCCGCCCATCGCGCCGAACGTGCCGTCCTTCATGTCCGGCTCCCGCACCCAGCGATTGTCCTGCCAGCGATAGCCGATCGCCCGCCGGTTCTGCGGCGAAGCGAACACGTCGAAGCCCGTCGAGCGCATCCCCAGCGGCTGCATGATCTCGCGGCGGATATAATCCTGGTACGGCATATTAGAGACGTTGGTGACGATCCGGCCGAGCGTCGCGTAGCCGAAGTTCGAATATTCCATCGCGAGCCCCGGCGCGCGCGCGAACGGGACGCCCGCCTTCAGCATCGCCGTGAACTCGTCCTCCGGCACCACCTGCTGCCGGTCGCCCCAGGGATTGTCCTCGACGAAGCCGGCGGTGTGCGTCAGCAGCTGGCGGACGGTGATCCTCGGGCTGTCGCTCGTGGGGTAGCGCCACCCCTTCATCTCAGGGACGTAATTCTCCGCGGGCGCGTCCAGCGACAGCTTGCCCTCGTCCCTCAGCTTCAGGATCGCGAGCGCAGTGAAGGCCTTGGACATCGAGGCGATGCGGAACAGGCTTTCCGCAGTCACCGGGCGCCTGGATTCGGTGTCCTGGACGCCGAGGCCCTTCACGTGGACGAGCTTGCCGTCGGCGACGACGCCGTAGACCAGCCCGGGCACGTGGGCTGCAAGGCGCCAGTCCGCGAAGATGCGGTCCACTTCGGCAAGCGTCGCCTTCTCCGGCGCAGCGGCCTCAACCGCCGGTGCGAGCGTGAGCAACAGACAGGCAAGCGCGGTACGGAATCTCATCAAGCGGTTCCTCGTCGGTCTCAGGAGGAGCTTAAGGCAGAGGCGGGGCGCCGTCACGCCTGTTGGCATCCCTCCCGCGGCATCACATTTCCTTGGCGCGAAGGCAGGGAAAGCCACTATATCCGCGCCTTGGGCGCCGCTTCCAGTGGCGCGCCGGGAGACCAGTAGGTGCTGATGAACGATTTCCCAGGTCCTCTTTCCGCCGAGGCTCCGCCTCCGCCGATCGGGCCGGAAATCCAGCTCCTGCCGCGAAGGCGGCCATGGTACCGGCGCCCGCTCACCGTCATCGGCATCCTGTTCGGGCTGATGTTCGCCTGGCTTGCGGTGACCGCGCCGCTCTCGAAGTCGCTTCAGCCGATCGCCGCCCCCGGGATCGTCCTCCTCTCCGCCGACGGCAAGCCGATCGCCCGGCGCGGCGCGATCACCGACCAGCCGGTCGACGTGACCGAGCTCCCCCGCCACGTGCAGGAGGCCTTCCTCGCCATCGAGGACCGCCGCTTCTACATGCATATCGGCGTCGATCCGTGGGGCATCCTTCGAGCGGCGGTGCGCAACACGCTGGCGGGCGACGTGCGGCAGGGCGGGAGCACGATCACGCAGCAGCTCGCAAAGCTTTCCTTCCTGAGCTCCGACCAGACCGCCGGACGGAAGCTGCGCGAGGTCTTCATCTCGCTCTGGCTGGAGACGTGGCTTTCGAAGGAGGAGATCCTCTCCCGATATCTTTCGAACGCCTATTTCGGCGACAACGTCTACGGCCTCCGCGCCGCCTCGCGCCGCTATTTCAGCAAGGATCCAAAGGATCTCAGCATCGGCGAAGCGGCGATGCTTGCGGGCGTCGTGAAAGCGCCCTCCCGGCTTGCGCCGACCGTGAATTTCGAGGGCGCCCGGAAGCGCGGCCGGCTCGTGCAGGCGGCGATGGTCGAGGCGGGATACCTCACCGAGCGTGAGGCCGAGCGGGTCAGGCGCGTGCGGCTGAAGCCGACGCCGATGCCAAACATGCCGACCGGCACCTATTTTGCCGACTGGGTGCTTCCGCAGGCGCGGGAGTTTGCCGGCGGCGGTTATGGCGAGCAGACCGTGCAGACGACGCTCGACAGCCGGATCCAGCGGATGGCCATCGGCGCGGTGCAGCGCGCGAGGCTCGGCAAGGCGCAGGTTGCGCTGATCGCGATGCGCCCCGGCGGCGAGGTGGTGGCGATGCTCGGCGGCAAGGATTATGCCCGAAGCCCGTTCAACCGGGCCACTCAGGCGCGGCGGCAGCCTGGATCCACGTTCAAGCTGTTCGTCTATCTGGCCGCGCTCCGGGCCGGCATGACACCCGAGAGCAAGATCGATGACACGCCGCTGACGATCGGCAGCTGGAGTCCGAAGAACCATGGCGGCGTCTATCGCGGCCGGATCACCCTCCGCGAAGCCTTTGCGGTGTCCAGCAACGTTGCCGCCGTCCGGCTGGCCGAGCGGGTCGGGCGGGACGAGGTGATCCGCGCCGCACGCGACCTCGGCGTCACTAGCCCGATACCCGACGATCCGAGCATTGCGCTCGGCACGTCCGGAATGACCCTGCTCGAGCTCACCCGCGCTTATGCGGCGGTGGCGTTCGGATCCTATCCGATCGCCGCCCGCGGGCTTCCGGAGCAGGACGACAGCTGGTTCGGCCGCTTCTGGAGCAACAAGAGACGCTTTAGCGGCGACAATGACGAGATGATGCTCGACCTCCTCTGGAACGTCGTCCACCGCGGCACCGGGCGCGCGGCGAACCTGAGGGCGGAGACGTTCGGCAAGACGGGCACCACGCAGGACCACCGCGACGCCATTTTCGTCGGCTTCGCCGGCGATCTCGTCACCGCCGTGTGGATCGGGAACGACGACAATTCGCCGCTGAGGGGCATCCAGGGCGGCGGCCTTCCCGCGCGGATCTGGCGCGACTTCATGTCGCAGGCGGTGAGGACGCCGGCGCCGAAGGAAGACCACAAGCCCGTGGTCCGGGAGGCGCCGCCTTCGGCAAAGCAGCCGGATGAGCCGCCCGTCTATACGGTCCCGATCGAGGGGACCGGAATCGATGTGGGCGTGCAGATCGGCAACGAAGGGATGACGATCTCGGCCAAGCCGAGCACTCCGCGTGAAGACTCGCCGCCCCCGCCTCCGGGCGAATTGCCGAAGATCACGCTGCCGCTGCCCCCGAGCGATGAAGGTCCGCCGCCCAAGGAAGGCTAGCGAACGAACGGGCTGCTGCGGCGTTGACCGGGAAACGGAGTTGCCATGCCCGAAGACAAGACGCAGCTCGCGGAGGACCGCACCGACCTTGCCGAAGACCGGACGGTGCTCGCCAACGAGCGGACCTTCGGCGGCTGGATGCGGACCGGCTTCGCCGCGGTCGCTCTGGGCGTCGGCTTCCACGCGCTGTTCGAGCGGATGGAGCCGGCCTGGGTACCCAAGGCCATTGCGACCACATTCCTGCTGATCGCGATCTTCGTATTCCTGACTGCGGAGCGGCGGTCGCTCAAGATCATGGAGCGGCTGCACACGCACAAGGTCACCACGTTCAAGGTGGGGAACCTGCGCATCCTCACGGTCGCCGTGATCGCCGCGACAGCCGCGCTGATGGCAGCGCTTTGGCTGGTGAAGATGAAGGCCGGCGGCGCCTGAGCGCGCCGCCTACGCCTCAATAGGTGTCGCGGGTGCGGCGCTTGCGGTTGTCGTAGACCTTCTTGGCGACATAGCCGCCGGCCAGCGCGAGCCCGAGCGGGCCGAACGCGCGGCGAGCCAGCGCAGGCGCAAGTGCGCCGATGATCATGCCCCGGCCGCCCGAGCCGTAGCGGTCTGCGATGCGCTTGCCGATGACTGCGCCTGCAATCCTACCCAACATGATTCACTCCTCCGAACTTGTCCGGAAGAGAGCGCCGGACGGGCCCGGATGTTCCCTCAATCGAGGAAGAGCTCGGCCGCCGCTTCCACGATCGCACCCACGTCGAGCCGGTACTCGCGATAGAGATCGTCGAGGCTTCCGGTCTGGCCGAAGCGGTCGAGCCCGAGCGGGCTGACGCGGTGGCCGAGAACGCCGCCGAGCCAGGACAGCGAGGCGGGTGCACCGTCGAGCAGGGTCACCAGCCCAGCGGTCGGCGACAGCGGCGCGAGGAGCTGCTCGATGTGAGACGGAGCGGCCCCCTTCCCGCCCCAGCGTCCCCGAAGGCGCTCGCTCCAGCCGCGGTGAAGGCGGTCCGGCGAGGTGACGGCAAGGAGGCCAAGCCCCGGCACGTCGTCCTTCAGCGCCTCCCAGGCGGCGATCGCCTCGGGCGCGATCGCGCCGGAATAGACCAGCGCAGCCTCGGCTCCCGCGCTGGGCTGCCTGAGCCAATAGCCGCCTTCGACGGCGCCCGCCTTCCAGCTCTCGTCCGGCCGCTGGACCTGCGCGATGGTCCGTGTCGTGAGCCGGAGATAGACGCTCTCCCCGTCCGGCCGCTGCATCAGGCGAAAGCCTTCCTCCATCAGCAAGGCGAGCTCGTCGACGAAGGCCGGCTCGTAGTGGCGAAGGCCGGGCTGGCCGAGTGCGATCAGCGGCGGGTTGATCGACTGGTGGGCGCCGCCTTCCGGCCCGAGCGTCACGCCCGAAGGCGTCGCAACAAGCATGAAGCGGGCATCCTGGTAGCAGGCGTAGTTGAGCGCATCGAGGCCGCGGGCGATGAAGGGATCGTAGACGGTGCCGATCGGGAACAGGCGCTCGCCGAAAATGTCGCCCGCGAGCCCGAGCGCTGCAAGCATCAGGAACAGATTGTTCTCGGCGATACCGAGCTCGATATGCTGCCCCGCGTCGGTGGCGCCCCATTTCTGGGCGGAGGGGATTTTGGCCGCGGCGAAGACGTCGGCCAGCTCCTGACGACGGAACAGGCCGCGCTGGTTCACCCAGGCGCCGAGATTGGTCGAGACGGTGACGTCGGGCGAAGTGGTGACGATGCGGTCGGCCAGCGGCCCGCCGGCGCGGCTGAGATCGAGCAGGATTCGACCGAACGCGGCCTGCGTCGACTGTTCCTCGCCGGCGGGCGGGTCGAAGGCGGGCACTTCGGCGACGTTCCACGGCCGCGCGCGCTTCTCGCGCGCGATGCGGCTTGCCTCCACCGCCGCCCGCGCCGCCTCCGCCGCATTACCGCCGAGGCCGGCATAAGGCTCCCACTCCTCGCCTTCCGCAATGCCCATCCGCTCGCGGAGAGCGGCGATCTGGCCGGGATTCATGAGGCCCGCATGATTGTCCTTGTGGCCCGCGAACGGGAGCCCCCGCCCCTTCACCGTGTAGGCGATGAAGAGCGTCGGCACGTCGTCCTGAGCGGCGTCGAACGCCTCCACGAGGCTCGCCATGTCGTGCCCGGCAAGGTTGGTCATCAGGCTTGCAAGCGCATCGTCGTCGCGGGCGTCGAGGATCGGCTTCACCGCCGGCGCGTCCTTCAGCAGCCGCTCGCGCCACGCGCCGCCGCCGAGATAGGTGAGCGCGGCATAATCCGCGTTCCCGACATCATCGATCCAGGCCTTGAGCTCCGCTCCGCCGGGCTCGGTGAACGCGGCTTCCATCTGCTTGCCGTATTTCAGCGTGACGACGCGCCAGCCACAGGCGGCGAAGATGTCGTCGAAGCGGCGGAACATCCGCTCGGCCGTCGTGGCGTCAAGCGACTGCCGGTTATAGTCGACGATCCACCAGCAATTGCGGATGTCGTGCTTGTAGGCCTCGATCAGGCATTCGTAGATATTGCCCTCGTCGAGCTCGGCATCGCCCATCAAAGCAACCATCCGCCCCGCCTCCGCCCGCTCCATGAGCCCGTGGGCGAGGAGATAGTCCTGCACCAGGCTCGCAAAGGCGGTGATCGCAACGCCCAGCCCTACGGAGCCGGTGGAGAAATCGACCGGGATCCTGTCCTTGGTGCGGCTCGGATAGCTCTGCATGCCGCCGAAGCCGCGGAAATTCTCGAGCTGCTCACGGCTCTGGGTACCAAGCAGATAGTGGATGGCGTGGAGCACAGGCCCCGCATGCGGCTTCACCGCCACCTTGTCGTTCGGCCCCAGCGCATGGAAGTAGAGCGCCGCCATGATCGCCGTCATCGAGGCGCAGCTCGCCTGGTGGCCGCCGACCTTCAGCCCGTCCCTGCTCTCGCGCAGGTGATTGGCGTTGTGGATGGTCCAGGCGGAGAGCCAGCGGAGGCGATCGTCGAGCAGCCGAAGCGCGTCGAGATCGGGAGAGGTCTTCTTCAGCATCCGGGCGCTTTAGCCTTCCTCGGCCAGGGAGTGCACGCCCATTCGTAGGCTGGCGAAGGGGCTTCTGAACTCTTGCCAAAGCGGGTGCTCAGGTACATTCTGGGGCCGTTACGGGGGCATCATGAAACATTATCGGGTGAACAAGCTGGCGAAGCCGGACGGCGTGGTCGTGAAGACCAAGGACCTGCTTGCCTCCAGTGACAGGGAAGCGATGCAAACGGCGCGCGAGGATCCCGACTGCCCGGTGTGCGATGTGCTTCAGGCCGGCAAGAAGATCGGCTCCATCACCTAGAAGCCTACGCATCTTCGGTCTCCCCGAACGGCGGGGAATCCGCTAGGCGCCGCCGCGATGAGTCTCCGCATTGTTTCAGCGGCCCTGTTCGCGTTCCTCCTGCTTTGCTTTTCTCCTCCCGCCGCAGCCGCGCCGGCGCCGCTCGTGCGCATCCTGACCTCCGAAGGCGCGATCCTGATCGAGCTGGACGTGAAGCGGGCGCCGATCACCGCCGGCAATTTCCTGCGCTACGCGGCGGAAAAGCGGCTCGACAACACGACTTTCTACCGCGCCGCGCGCAATCGGAAGAACCCGAAGTTCGGGCTCGTCCAGGGCGGCATCAATCACCGCGTCGTCCGCGCGCGGCTGCCGATCCCGCACGAGTCGACCAGCAAGACCGGCCTGAGGCACGTGGACGGCACGGTCTCCATGGCGCGGAATGCTCCCGGCACCGCGATGGGCGACTTCTTCGTCACCGTTGGGCCAGCGCCCTATCTCGACGCGCGGCCGGGCTCCGCCGGCTATGCAGCGTTCGGGAAGGTCGTCTCGGGCATGCCGATCATCCGGAAGATGCTGGCGGCCAAGACCTATCCCGGCGGCCGATCGCAGAACACGATGGGCCAGACCATCGTCGCACCGATCAAGATCCTGACCGTCCGTCGCGTCCGCTAGCGGAGCGACAGGAGCTTCAGCGGGTTTTCGATCAGCTTCTTCATGTCCTGCATGAAGTTGGCCGCATCCCAGCCGTCCACGACGCGGTGATCGCAGGAGAGGGAGAGGTTCATCCGCTTGCGGATCTCGAGCTCGCCGTCGATCACGACCGGCTTCTCCTCGACCTTGTTGACGGCGATGATAGCGACTTCGGGCCGGTTGATGACGGGGGTCGAGGTGATGCCGCCCATCGGCCCCAAGCTCGAGAGGGTGATGGTGGAGCCGCTGAGCTCCTCGCGGCTGGCCTTGCCGGTGCGCGCGGCTTCCGCGAGGCGGAGGATCTCGCGGGCTAAATCCCAGATGTCGCGAGTTTCAGCGTTGCGGATGACGGGTACCATCAGGCCGTCCGGGGTCTGCGTCGCCATGCCCATGTGGACGGCGCCCGAGCGGGTGATCACCTGCGCATCATCGTCATAGCGGGCGTTGATCTGGGGATAGTCGGCAAGCGTACGCGCCATCGCCGTCATCAGGAACGGAAGCATGGTGAGCTTCGGATTGCCGCCGCGATCCGTGTTCATCATGGCCCGCGTCTGCTCGAGCGCGGTGACGTCATATTCCTCGACCAGCGTGAAGTGCGGGATGCGGCGCTTGGCCTCCTGCATATTCTCGGCGATCTTCCGGCGAAGGCCGACGACCTTCACCGTCTCGTCCTGGCGCCGCGCGGCGTGGGCATGGGAGACGCCGCCGCCATTGTAGAGCAGATAGGCGTCGAGATCGGCATGGCGGATTCGGTCGGCGGCGGTCTTCACCTGGGAGAGATCGATGCCGAGGTCGCGCGCGCGTTGCCGGACCGCGGGGGACGCGAGGACTTGTTTGGCGCTACCACCACCGTTCGCCCCGAGCGCAGTCGAGGGGCCCTGTCGAGCGGAGCCGAGACCTTCGCTGGCTTCGTCCCTCGGCTGCGCTCGGGTGGGTGTCTCGACTTCGCTGGACACGAACGGTTTTTGTTCGGCGGCCGACGGGATTGCATCCTGCTGCGCTTGGGTCGGAGCGACCATGCCGTCGCCGAGTGCGACGGTATCGGTGCGCTCGCCTTCGGCATCGGTCTCCGTGCCATCCTGGTCGGCGGCAGGCGGGGCCGTATCGCCCGCCGGCGCGGCGGCATCGGTCTCGAACACCACCAGCACCGATCCGATCGGGATCTGGTCGCCAACTTCCCCGGCGACCTCGATCACCTTCCCGGCGACGGGCGATTCCATCTCCACCGTCGCCTTGTCGGTCATCATATCGGCGAGCTGCTGGTCTTCCTTGACCATGTCGCCCACCTTGATGTGCCAGGCGACGATCTCGGCCTCGGCGATGCCTTCGCCGATATCGGGCAGCTTGAATTCGTAGCGCGCCATCGCCGATCAGTCCTCCAATGCTTTT
>NZ_DASVUE010000208.1:0-7392 GCF_036387215.1 Allosphingosinicella sp.
GCCGCTGGTGCCGTGGAGGATGATGTGGCGGATCTCCTCCGGCAGCTCGTTCCAGGGCGTGTCGAGCTTGAAGCCGAATTCGGCGGCGAGCGAGCCGAGCACCTGCATGTAATAGGGGCTGGGCGGGTTGGACTTGGCCCAGGGGACGATCGCGCCCTTCTTGATCGAGAGATTCTCGTTGGGGACGACGAGCTCGGGATCGAACAGCAGCTTTTCGCCAAGGCCGTCGCAGGCCGGGCAGGCGCCCTGGGGGGCGTTGAACGAGAAGAGCCGCGGCTCGATCTCGGCGATGGTGAATCCGGAGACGGGGCAGGCGAACTTTTCGGAGAAGACGATGCGGCCGGGAGGGGCATTGTCGGCGAGCGCCTGGCGCTCGTGGGCCTGCTCCATCGCCTTTGCCACACCCGTTCGGGCTGAGCTTGTCGAAGCCCTGCCTTCCTCTTCCTGAGCCGAAGACAAGGACAGCCCTTCGACAGGCTCAGGGCGAGCGGGGGTGGGGTCTGCAGGATCCAAGTAAACCAAGCCCTCGGCGAGCTTCAGCGCCTGTTCGAGGCTGTCGGCGAGGCGGGTCTCGATGCTTTCGCGGATGACGAGGCGGTCCACCACCACCTCGATGTCGTGCTTGTATTTCTTGTCGAGCGCGGGCGCGTCCTCGATGTCGTGGAAGGTGCCGTCGATGCGGACACGGGTGAAGCCGGCCTTCTGCCACTCGGCCAGCTCCTTGCGATACTCGCCCTTCCGGCCGCGGACGACGGGGGCGAGGAGGTAATGGCGCGAACCCTCCGGCAGGCCCATGATGCGGTCGACCATCTGGCTGACGGTCTGGGCGCTGATCGGGAGACCGGTGGCGGGGCTGTAGGGCACGCCCACCCGCGCCCAGAGCAGGCGCATGTAATCGTAGATCTCCGTGACGGTCGCGACCGTGGAGCGCGGATTGCGGCTGGTCGTCTTCTGCTCGATCGAGATTGCCGGGGACAGGCCCTCGATGTGATCGACGTCGGGCTTCTGCATCATCTCGAGAAACTGGCGCGCATAGGCGGAAAGCGACTCCACGTAGCGCCGCTGCCCCTCGGCATAGATGGTGTCGAAGGCGAGGCTCGACTTGCCGCTTCCCGACAGCCCGGTGATCACCGTCAGCGTCTCGCGCGGGATGTCGATGTCGACACCCTTCAGATTGTGTTCCCGCGCGCCGCGGACGGACAGGTGAGTCAGCATAGCCGTTCGTGTTCCAGATTTGTTCTAGCGGTGCAAGGGGCGCATGACTGAGGTCAACGCGGGCGAGGCCGAGATGGGTGCTAAGGCACTGGAAGACAAGCCGCACGGGCCGTTGCCAGCATGAGCGATCGAGGGCATTCTCCAATGGATCGGCACCGGGGGGGCTTGTGACGAGGAGCGGCGCGGGAACGGCAACAGGCCATGCAGGAGCGGTGCGGAGGCGCCTGCCGGATCGCTTGCCGCCGCTCAAGGAGGCGTGGCTGCCCGCCTACCGCGGCGTCTGGATCGCGCTGTTCCTGCTCGCCCTGTTGATGTCAGCGGGCGGGGTTTACGTGCGCGCGGTGAGCGCGGAGGGGCTCACCACGCCGTTCGAGCGCGCCGGGCTGATGATTGGCGAGCGGCAGAGCGGCTTGCGCATCCGGCTGACGATTGGCGACGAGGCGGCTGCATCGGGGCTGAAGGCGGGGGATGCGATCGTCGCGATCGACGGCACGGCGGTTCCCGACGATCCCTCCGCCTATGACGACATCGGGGAGCGGCTGGACGGCCCGGCGGAAGGCAAGGTGCGGATCACCGCGCGCTCGCCCGACGGAACGCTCCGAACCCACAGCTTCACCCGGAGCCAGCGGCACCTCGACCAGGCTTTCGAGCGGGCGGGGCTGAGCCGGATCGCGATGCGGATGGCGGACTTCGCCGACGTGCTCACCACCGCATTGCTGCTGGCGGCATCGGCCTTGCTGTTCCGGCGGCGGGCGCGGGATCCGGTCGCGATCCTGCTCTCGCTCGGCCTGCTGATGGCGCTCGCCGCAAGCGGATCGTCGGAATATCTGATCATGCGGATCGGCGGCGACGCCTTCTTCGACGCGCTCCTGATGGTCGGCTGGGCAGGTCTCCTGCTCGCGATCCTCACTTTCCCCGACGGAAGGTTCGATCCGCGCTGGACCCTTGCCGCGGCGCTGCTGCTGCCGGTCGGCGGCGTGATCGGGCTGCTGCACGACAGCGTGGGCACGTTCACGGACATGGCATTCATGGTCGCCGGGGTCCTGGCGATCGCCGTGCGCTATCGGCGCCTGCCCCAGGGCGATCAGCGGCAGCAGATCCGCTGGGCCCTGCTCGGCTTCGGTGCCGGTGCATTCTTCATCCTGATCGATCAGGCGCTGCTGTTCGCCTACAACCATGCGCCTTCGACGACGGTGGGGCTCTGGTGCGAGCTGCTCCACTATCTCGCCTATGCGACCGCATTTGCGTGCATTCCGCTCGGGCTGCTCATCTCGCTGCTGCGCTACCGGCTCTACGATGCCGACGCAGCGATCAGCCGCTCGGCCGCCTTTGCGGCGCTGACGGTGCTTTTGAGCGCCCTCTTCGCCGGAAGCATGAACGGGATGGAAGCGATCATCCAGGCGAGCTTCGGGCGCGATGCGGGAGCCGAGGCGCCGGCGGTGGCGGCCGCCTTCACCGCGATCATGGTCGCGCCCGCGCACAACCGGCTCCATCGCTGGGCGGAGCAGCGTTTCCAGAAGGCGCTGGAGCATCTGCGCCGCGACCTCCCCGAATGCGTCGCCGATATGCGGGAGACGAGCTCGCTGGAGGTGCTGCTGCAGGAGGTGCTGGGCCGGGTCTCGAGAGGCGTTCGGGCGACACGCGCCGCAGTGATCATCGGCGAGCAGGTGGCGGCTGTGCGCGACGTGACCGCGGAGGAGACGGCCGCCTGGCTCGAAGGGGCCTCATTATCCGCCTCGTCGGCGGCGCTCGGCTGCGAGCGGGGAGACCCGCTTTTCCCGATGCGGGTCCCGCTTCGGGTCCGCCACCTCGGAGGAGCCCCGATCGGCTGGATCCTGCTCGGACCTCGCCCGGATGGAAGCTTCTACGGCAAGGACGAGCAGGAGGCGCTTGCCGAGATCGCCGACCCGGTCGCCCGTGCAGTCCAGATCGTGCTGTTGCGCGAGAAGCGGGAAGCGGCGGGCCGGGAGGAGATCGCCTTGTTGCACGCGCGCCTGGCCTCGCTCGAAGAAGCTATCGGCTCCGCCCCGAGAGCCGAAGCTCGCAGCTGAGCTCCCTTCCGCCGGTGCTTTCGGCGCTCACCAGCCGGCCAAACATGGGCAAAGCGCCGCCGCTGCCGTTTCCACTTCCGCACGAGCGATGGCCGGTCTAGCTTCAGGGAATCCATCGGGAGGGAAGATATGGGGACGAAGATGATCCTGGCTGCGGCCTTGCTGGCGATGGCTCCTGCGGCAACGCAGGCGCAGCGGGCGGATGTGAAGGGGGCGGTGGCGTCGAGCGCGCGGCCGGCGAGAGACGTGAAGCTGGACGAGAGCCGGCGGCCGGCGCAGGTGCTGGAATTCATGGGGCTGAAGCGCGGAGCGATGGCGCTCGATCTGTTCGCGGGCTCCGGATATTATAGCGAGATCATCGCCAAGGCGGTGGGGCCGAAGGGCGGCGTGCTCGCCTGGGATCCGGCGGGGTTCGTCAACGAGGACAGCAAGAAGAGCTGGGCGGCGCTGAAGGGCCGCGCTCCGAACGTCGGCTGGTTCTACACGCCTGCAAGCGGGCTTTCGCTTCCGAGCGCCACCTTCGATTTCGCGATGCTCCACCTCAATTATCACGACACCTATTGGGAAAGCGCGAAATACAATTTCCCGCGCATGGATCCGGCGGCGTTCCTCCGCACCCTTCATCAGGCGATGAAGCCGGGCGGCGTCGTTGCAGTGGTCGATCACGTCGCCAATGCCGGCGGCGACACGCGCGAGGTGGTCGAGAAACTGCACCGCATCGATCCGGCGACCGTCCGCCGCGACTTCGCGGCCGCGGGCTTCGTACTCGACGGTCAGTCCAGCATGCTCGCCAACCCCGCGGACGACCACAGCAAGGAAGTGTTCGATCCCGCCATCCGCGGCAAGACGGACCGCTTCGTCTACAGGTTCAGGAAGCCGCTGCGCTGATCTGAGGAGACGCCTCCCCTGCCCCCTCAGGGGAATAAGTGCTTGGCAACAGGGCGGGTTCGTTTAGGCTCCGGCTGCATCCGAGGGGGACGGAAATGGCCGATCTGGACGAGAAACTGACCCCGCCGAAGAAGCCGCGCGCGGCGCCGCGGCGGCGGAAGGCGGAGGCGCCGCCGGACACGCCTGACCCGATCGAGATCGCAATGGCTGCGGTGGCGACGGGAGCGGACCGGCACGGGGCCGCGCGGGCGGTGCTGGAGAAGCATGCCTGCCTGATCGACATCCAGTGCGAGCGCGAAAAGGAGGAACTGGGCGTGCTGCGCGTGCAGCGGCTGACGCGCTGGCTGATCCTGGTGGCCGTGGCAGCCGTGATCGCGGCGCTCGGCGCCCTCGTCTGGAATGCCAGCCGCTCGACCTCGCTCGTGATCGAGCCGTTCGGAGTGCCGCCGGCGCTGGCGCAGCGCGGCCTCACCGGCAAGGTGGTGAGCGCGCGTATTCTCGACCAGCTCGCCGAGCTCCAGCGCAGCACGGAATCGATGCGCGGGGAGAAGAGCTACGCCAACGACTGGCAGGACGACATCCAGCTCGACATCCCGCAGACCGGCGTCTCCATTTCCGAGGCCTGGCGGACTCTGAAGGGGTGGCTGGGCGAGGAGACGCGGATCGGCGGCGAGCTGGTGCAGACGCCGGCAGGGATCGCAATCACGACGCGCGCGGGCGCGCTTTCGGGCGGCACCGTCGAAGGCGCGGAAGCGGACTTCGACCGGCTGGTCAGGGAGGCGGCGGCATCGCTCTACAAGGCGACGCAGCCTTATCGCTACGCCATTTCGCTGCCGCCCGAGCGCCGCGCCGAGCGGGAGCAGATGCTGATGGCGCTGACCGGCGATCCTTCGCCGCTGGAGCGCAAATGGGCCTATAGCGGGCTTTCCGCCCACTATCGCGGCCTCGGCGATGCCCGGCGGTCGCTGGCGATGGCCCGGCAGGCGCTTGCGATCGATCCCGACATGCTTCCGGCGATCGGCAACGTGGCGCTGTCCGAGCAGGCGCTCGGCCACGAAGAAGCGGCCCTCGAAAGCTTCCGCCGCGCGCTTCCGGCGTGGGAAAAAAGCGCCTCGAGGGAATATGACGAGCGGGTCAGCCGCCTCAACCTGGCGACGTTCGACACGCGGGTGGGCGACGGATGGGCGATGCAGGTTTGATGCGGTCCGCCGCCAAGGCGCTGCTGGACGCGGGCGCCTCGACGATGGCGGCGACCTCGACATTGACGCGGGCGCGCGCCGCAAGCCTCGTCCACGACCATTCGGCAGCGGCCCGGATCGCCGCCCAGATGCGCCGGTCGCAGGACCCCGACGAGATGATGCGGGAGCGGACGGCAAGCGCCCTCCTGCGGCTGCAGCGGGCGGTGGACGAACGCGATGCGGCGGCGGGCGCCGCTGCCGCGGACGAGGCTCTCAAGGGGAGCGCTGCGGCGACTTCGATCTACCCGGACCCGAGGGTCCGCCGCGACGTGATGGTGCGAACCGTCTGGCCGAACATTGCGATCGCGCTCGGCAAGCTCGGATGGGGGGCGGAGGCGGCGCGGCTTGCGGATGCGATGCCTGCGGATTGCTACGATTGCCTGCGCGCCAAGGGGTGGGCGGCAATGGCCGTTGGCGACCGGAACGGCGCCCGGCGCTGGTTCGAAGCGGCGGTACGCGCGGCACCCTCCGTTCCGATGGCTTATGCCGATCTCGGGCTCGCCCTACTGAGCGTTCGGGACCGTGCCGGCGCGGCGCGGCAGTTCGAGATGGCTGCGGACAAGGGGCCGAACTGGGCCGACGGATACAAGCTCTGGGGCGATGCGCTCGCGCTGCAGGGGCAGGATGAGGAAGCTGAGCGGCACTATCGCTCCGCCGCCGAGCGGGCGCCGCGCTGGGGCGCGCTGCACATTGCGTGGGGCAAGACGCTGTGGCGGCTGGGACGGCAGGAGCAGGCGCGGGAGAAGTTCCGCGCGGCGGCCGGAATGGACTTGAGCCCGGCCGACCGGACGCGGCTGGGCCGGCTGGTGTCGCTGCGACAGGGATGAGGCGATGGCGACGGCGGGGGAGCTCGAGGGTGGCGGCGAAGCGGGGCCTTCGCGCACGTTGCGTCTGAAGTTGCCCGACCGGTTGCCGCACCTGACGGGGCGGCGCGGAACCGCCGTTCGGGTCCTCTACCTCGCGGTGGCGCTGGCGGCGCTGGTCGTGATCTGCGGAAGCTTCTGGTTCAACGGGCGCGACTATTTCGGGAACATGCCGACGGCGGCGAGCTACGGCTTCAGGACCCAGACGAGCAGAGGCGCGGTCAGCATCGCGGGGCCATCAAGCGAGGAGGCGCGGCGGTCCGGCCTCGCCCGCGGCGACGCGATCCTCGCGGTCCACGGCCGGCGCGTTGCGGCCGATGCGACCGAGTTCGAGATTGCCGACTTGCTCGGCGCCGACACGGACGGGAGGATCGAATTGGTCACGCGCTCCCGCGACGGCACCGTGCGGGAGCATCGGCTGACCCGGCAGCCGGTGGTAAGCGCAGCGGTCGAGCCGACGACTGAGCTGCCGCTGTGGCTGTTCATCGCGCTCGGCTTCACATCGACCCAGCTGCCGCTTCTGGTCTGGTTCGCGGCATCGCTGATCCTCGCCCGGCGGCGGCCGCGCGACCCGGAGGCGATGCTGTTCGCGTTCGGCTTCCTCCTGATGACGGTCAATGCCGGCTCCGCCTTCTGGATCATCGCCCATAGCCGGATCACGAACGCGCCGTTCGAAGACATCACCAATTTCGGCGCCTGCCTGCTGATGGCCGCGATCGCCGGCTTCCCGGACGGGCGGTTCACGAGCCTGTGGTCGCGGCTGACCCTGATGCTCATCATCCTGCTGGCAGTGCTGGTGGTCGCGGGCCCGAGCGGGACGCAGATCACCGCTATCCTGTTCCTGATCGTCACTGTCGGGGTCGCGGGATCGGTGCTGCTGCGCTACCGGCGCGAGACTGCGGGGCCGGAGCGGCAGCAGATCAAATGGGCGGTGCTCGGCTTTGCTTCGGCGCTCGTGCTGATCCTGCCGGTGCAGGTGATCTCGACCCTCGACCTCGCCGAGGGGCAGCGGCAGCTCCAGTTCGTCCTCAACCAGATCGTGATCCCGCTCGCGCTCGTGCTGATGGCGGCGGGGCTGCTCGTCTCGCTGCTTCGCTACCGCCTGTACGACGCGGAGGCGGCGATCAGCCGCTCGGC